>DASVRH010000130.1:0-15102 GCA_036388715.1 Solirubrobacteraceae bacterium
GCCGGGCGCGACCCACAGGCCGGGCTTGGCGGCGTGGAAGGTGCCGGTGGCGACCGCGCGCACCGCAGGGCCGGCCACCTCGCCGGTGGAGGCGTCGACGCCGCTGGGCACGTCGCAGGCGACGACGGGCAGGTCGGCGGCGTTCAGCGCCTCGACGGCGGAGCGCACGGGCTCGCGCACCTCGCCGGAGAACCCGGTGCCGAGCAGCGCGTCGACGGCAACGGCGGCGCCGTCGAGGATCGAGGGGTCGAAGGGGCGCGGCCGCTCCTCGAGGAGGTCGAGGTTCGCCTTCGCGTCGCCCTCGTACTTCGCGAGGTCGGTCGTGACGGCCACGACGACGTCGCGCCCCGCCTCGCGCAGCAGCCGCGCGGCGACGAACCCGTCGCCGCCGTTGTTGCCGCCGCCGCAGAGGATCGCGACGCGCCCCGTCGGGCCGACCTCCTCGACCAGCGCCGCCAACCCGCGACCGGCCCGCTCCATGAGCTGGAGCGAGGGGACGCCCTGCTCCTCGATCGCCCAGCGGTCGGTGGCGCGCATCTGCTCGGCGTCGGGCAGCGGGTCGAGCCAGTCGGGCAGCGTCATCCGCCGGTGACGGTAACGACTAGGCTCGCCGCGTGGCGGCGCTGGAGGAGCTGCACGCGCTGGCCGGGAGCGGCGGCGCGGAGGCCGTGGAACGGCACGTGATGGCGCTGCCGGAGGCTGAGCGCCGCAAGCTCGCGCCGGGCCTGGTGAAGCTGATGAAGCAGCTCTGGCGCGACTGGGACTGGAGCCGCGGCAGCGCGCCCAGGACCGTCGACCACCTCGTCCCCGCGGCGCTCGCGTGCATGTCGCTCGCCCAGCTGCGCGACGTCGGCCACCTCGCCGTCCCGATGTGGGATCACCAGGACGCGGCCCACCGCATCCTCCGGGAACGACGGCCCGGCTGGCTCCAGGAGTGGGCGGAGTGGATCGTGGGCGAGTGGCCCTCGACGTGGTCGCTCGTCCGCGGCCTCATGAAGGAGGGGCTGATCGAGCGCCCCCGGACCGACGGCTACGTGCTCGCGTTCGTCGCGCTGCAGGACCGCGCGAGCCGGGGCGACCGTTCGCTGCGGCAGGCGCTGGAGGCGGACCCGGATCTCCTCGAGCACGAGGTGTGGCGGATCTTCGAGGTCGAGGGCGGCGGCGACCTCAGCCTCGCGGCGATCGACAAGTACAGCGGCGGCTACGACGACGAGCTCACCGGCTGGGCGGGCACGCTGAAGGCCTTCGCGGACGAGGGCACGCTCGACCGCGACCGGCTGCTCGACGCGTCGCTCGACGCGCTCGGGCGCGACTTCTCCTCGTTCCGCGCCGGGTGGTACTCGCGCTTTCACGAGACGCTCGAGCCGACGGTCGAGGAGCGCGTGGCGCGGCTCGACGCGTACCTCCGGCTGGTCGGAAGCTCGATCGCGAACACGGCCTCGTTCGCGCTGAAGGCGGTGGAGGCGGTCGACAAGGCGGGCGCGCTCCCGGCCTCTGCGGACCTGCCCGAGCGGCTTGCCCCGGCGCTGGCGAGCGAGCGCAAGGGGACGGTGAAGAAGGCGCTGGCGCTGCTGGAGCGGGCGGCCGGGCGCGAGCCGGCGCTGCGCGAGACGGTGGCCCTCGCCGCCTGCGAGGCGCTCGCCCACGAGGAGGCCGAGGTGCAGGGGCGGGCGCTCGCGCTGATCGGCACCGCCCCCGGCCCGGAGGTGGGGGCGCGGCTGCTCGAGCTGGCCGACTCGGTCGCGCCGACCATGCGCGACCGGCTGGCGGAGGTGACCGGGCTCGAGGTGCCCGGGACGGCCGCGGCGGCGCCGTCGCTCGCAGCGCTCGAGGAGCGCGCGGCGGCGCTGCCCGCGGCGCTGCGCGCGAGCGCGGGGGTCGATGCCGCGCTCGACGCGCTGCGGGAGGGGCGGCCGCCCCCGGCCGCCGCCTTCAGCGCCGCGGACGCGCCGGTGACGCGGCTCGCCGAGCCGGTCGCCCCGATCGAGGACCTCGGCGACCTGATCGAGGCCGCCGGTGCGCTCGCCGAGGGCGTGCTCGGCGCCGAGGAGGCCGAGCGCGTGCTCGACGGGATCGCCCGCCTGTGCGCCGAAAGGCCCTCGGACTTCGGCGAGCGCGTCTCGTCGCTGCGGCGCCGCGCCAAGCGGCTCGCGGACGAGGAGCCGGACCTCGCCTCCCTGCTGCGCGCCTGGGTCGACGGCACGCCTCCCCCGGCCGGCGTCGCGGACATGCGGATCCGCGAGATCGCCGCTCGGGTCGCGACCGGCGACGCGCGGCCGCTGCTGTCCGCGCCGACGCACCGCGGCGGCTGGATCGCGCCCGCCGCCCTGGTGGAGCGCGCCCAGGAGGTGCCCGAGCCGGGCTTCCGCGACCTCGTGCAGGCGCTCTGCCGCGTGGCGCCCGACGGGCGGGAGGAGGCGCGCGACGCGCTGGCCACCGCGGCCCCCGCCGGCCCCTCCCCGGCCGGTCCCTCCGCCGTCCCCGCCGGCGAGGCGCGCGCGGCCCTCCTCCTCGCCCTCGGCGGCGAGGCCGACGTCTCCGACGAGGCGCTACGCGCGGCCGCCCTCCTCGGGCGCGACCTGAACGACGGCGGGCCGCGCTTCCGCGTCGCGCAGCGCCTGACCTTCCGCCTCCCCCACGTCGGCGCGCTCCCCGACCCGATGCCCTCGGACCGCCTGCGCGGCCTCGTCCCGGCGCTCGGCGTCGGCATCCCCGACGACTTCGAGCACGGGTTCTTCGACGCGCTCCCAGCCGACGCCGGCGAGCTCGCGCTACGGCGCCCCGGCGGCCACGACGCCTTCTGGGCCCACGCCGTCAACGAGCTCGCGGCGCTCGAGTGGGGCGCCGGGGGCGACGACCTCGAGGCCGCGTTCCTCGAGCCCGCGCTCGATCCCGACCGCCCGCTCGGCGAGCTCGGCGCCCTCGCGATCGCGCTGGGGCTGACCCGCGCCCACGCGACCGTCCGCGCCGCGGCGGTCGACGGCGCCATCGTGGCCATCGCCGACGGCCGGCTCGACGGCGCGGGCCTCGGCGCCGCGCTGCGCGTCGCCGTCGCCGAGCCCCACCTCGCCGTCCAGCGGCGCTTCGGCCCGAGCCTGCGCACGGTCGCGGCCGAGTCGCCGCTGCACTCAGAGACGGTCCGGGTCGCGCTCGAGGAGGCGCTGAACGCGTTCGACGAGGCGCCGCGGGAGATCCATGCGCTGCTCGACGCCCTCAACGAGGTCGCCGCCGACGCTCAGGCGGCGGTCGCGGACCCGGGCGCGCGGCGCCTGCTCGAGTCGATCGGCGGCAAGACGAAGGCCGCGCGCCTGGCGAAGGAGCTGCTCCAGCGGGAGGGGACGAGCCGCCACGCGCCGGTCGCGGCCGCGCTGGCCGCCGAGGCGTGCGTCGCGCGCGCCGAGCGCTGGGCCGCCGCTACTCGACGGTGACGGTCTTGGCCAGATTGCGCGGCTGGTCGACGTTCAGCCCCCGGCGGCGGGCGATCGCGTAGGCCAGCATCTGCAGCGGGATCACCGCGAGGAGGGCCTGGAGGAGCCACTCGGTCTGCGGGACGCGGATGACCTCCTCGGCGTGCTCGCCGATGTCCACGTTGCCCTCGGTCGCGATCGCGATGACGTGCGCGCCGCGGGCCCTGACCTCCTGGATGTTCGAGACCATCTTGTCGAGGACCGGCGAGTCGGTGGCGACGGCGACGACGGGCGTCCGCTCGCTCAGCAGCGCGATCGGCCCGTGCTTCATCTCCCCCGCCGCGTAGGCGTCGGTGGCGATGTAGGAGATCTCCTTCAGCTTCAGCGCGCCCTCGAGCGCCACCGGCAGGCCGACGTGGCGGCCGAGGTAGAGGAAGAAGTCGTCCTTGAAGTGGTGGTCGGCCGCGCGGTCGATGACGCCGCTCTCGTCGAGCGAGCTCACGAGCTCCTCGATGTAGTGCGGCAGGTGCTTGACCTCGCGCACCAGCTCGGCGAGGCGGTGGGGCTCGAGCGCGCCCTTCAGCTCGGCGATCCGCAGCGCGACGAGCAGCATCACCGCGACCTGGCAGGTGAAGGTCTTGGTCGCCGCGACGCTGACCTCCTGGCCGGCGCGGGTGAAGATCGTCGCGTCGGCGTCGCGGGTGGCCTGCGAGCCCATGACGTTCGTGACGGCGATGACGGTCGCGCCCTTCTCCTTGGCGACGCGCATCGCCGCGAGCGTGTCGGCCGTCTCGCCCGACTGCGTCATGCCGATGACGATGTCGCCCGGCCCGACGAGCGGGTCGGCGTAGCGGAACTCCGAGGCGATGTCGACGCCCACGGGCACCTTCGCCCACGTCTGGATCGCGTACCGGGCGAAGACGCCACTGTGGTACGAGGTGCCGCAGGCGACGATGAGGATCCGCTGGGCGTCGCGCAGCAGCGCCTCGTCGAACTCGGCGCCGAAGTCGACGCCGGTCTCGCGGACGGTGCGGTCGGCGATCGTCTCGGCGACGGCGTCGGCCTGCTCGTGGATCTCCTTGAGCATGAACGTCTCGAAGCCGCCCTTCTCGGCGGTCTCCTCGTCCCAGTCGAGCTCGTCGACGTCGCGCTCCAGCACCTCGCCGGCGGGGGTCATGATGACCGTCTCGTCGGGGCGGATCGCGACGATCTCGCCGTTCTCGATGTACTGCACGCGGCGGGTGTGAGCGAGGAAGGCGGGGACCGCCGAGGCGAGGAACCGCTCGCCGTCGCCGACGCCGACGATCAGCGGGCACTCCTTGCGCGCGCCGGCCAGGACGCCCGGGTGCTCGCGCTGCATGGCGACGAAGGCGAAGTGGCCCTCCAGCTCGCCGTAGGCGCGGCGGACGGCCTCGACGAGGTCGCCGGAGGCCATGTGGTGGGCGATCAGGTGGGCGATGACCTCGGCGTCGGTCTCGCTCGTGAAGACCGCGCCCATGTCCTTCAGCCGGTTCTTCAGCGCCAGGTAGTTCTCGACGATCCCGTTGACGACGACGTGCACGGCGTCGGCGGTGTCGAAGTGCGGGTGGGCGTTCTCCTCGTTGACGCGGCCGTGGGTCGCCCAGCGCGTGTGGGCGATGCCGGTGGCGGGCTCGGGGTCGAGCGTGGCGACCGCCGCGTCGCGCTCGGCGAGCGCGCGGTCGAGGTTCTGGAGGTTGCCGACGGCGCGGACCGACTCGATGACCCCGCCGGAGAGCACGCTGACGCCCGCGGAGTCGTATCCGCGGTACTCGAGCTTGCGAAGGCCCTCCACGAGGAGGTCCCGGACCGGCTTGGAGCCGACGTAGCCGACGATGCCGCACATAGGCCTGAAGAGGGTATCCGGGAGGGGGTCCCGGAAATCCTCAGCTGGACGCTTCGACGACCGCGACGAGGCGCCTGCACACGTCGTCCGCCTCGTCGGGCTCCGGCGCCTCGACCATCACGCGGACGAGCTGCTCGGTGCCGCTGGGACGGACGAGGACGCGCCCGCGCCCCTCGAGGCCCGCGCTCTCGCGCTCGACCGCCTCGGCGAGGTCTTCCGAGGCCATCGCGGCGTCGCGGTCGGCGACGCGGACGTTGACGAGGCGCTGCGGCAGCTTCTCCATCGCGCCGCGGTCGGCGAGGTCGCGGCTCCCGAGCGCCTCGAGGGTCAACAGCGCCGCGGCGACCCCGTCGCCGGACGGCACGAAGCCCATGTCGATCAGGTGGCCCGACTGCTCGCCGCCGAGCTGCCACCCGCGGCCGCGCAGCTCCTCGAGCACGTAGCGGTCGCCGACCTTCGTCGTCGCGACCTCGACCCCGGCCTCGCGCATCGCGGCGTGGAAGCCGAAGTTCGTCATCACCGTCACGGCGACGCCGGGCGCGCCGCGGTGCAGCGTGGCCAGCGCGAGGAGCTCGTCGCCGTCGACCACCACGCCGGTGCGGTCCTTGGCCAGGACGCGGTCGCCGTCGCCGTCGAAGGCGAACGCCGCGTCGTGGCCGGCGACGTCGAGCGCCTCGACGTGGGTCGAGCCGACGCCCTCGTTGATGTTGCGGCCGTCCGGCTCCGCGGCCACGACGGTGACGTCGGCGCCGAGACGGCGGAAGATCTCGGGGGCCACCTGGTGCGTCGCGCCGTTGGCGCAGTCGAGCAGGATGCGCCGGCCCTTCAGGTCGAGCTTCGCGAAGCGCGTCTGGAGCGCGCGGAGGTAGTCCTCCTCCGTGCCGTGCAGGTGGTCGACGCGGCCGATCCGCGCGCCGGCGACCGGGTCGTCGAGGCGCTGCTCGATCCGCGCCTCGGTCTCGTCGGTGAGCTTGAAGCCGTCGCCGCCGAAGAACTTGATCCCGTTGTCGCCGTACGGGTTGTGCGAGGCCGAGATGACGGCCGCCAGGTCGAAGCCGTAGCGCTGGAGCAGCAGCGGCGCGGCGGGCGTCGGGAGGACGCCGCCGAGCAGCACGTCTCCCCCGGCCGCCGCGACGCCGGCGGCGAGCGCGGCCTCGAGCATCGGGCCGGACTCGCGCGTGTCGCGGATGACGAGGACGCGCGGGCGGTCGGCTTCCCGCTCGAGGTCGCGCGTGACCGCGTGCCCGAGGCGCAGGGCGAGCTCGCCCGTCAGGACCTCGCCGGCGGCGCCGCGGACGCCGTCGGTGCCGAACAGGCGGCGCGACATGGCTCTGGCGCGCGCTAGCGCTTGGAGAACTGCGGCCGCTTACGGGCCTTCTTGAGCCCGGCCTTCTTGCGCTCCTTGGCGCGCGCGTCGCGCGTCAGGAAGCCGCGTCGCTTGAGCTCGCCGCGGAGGTTCGGGTCCGCGTCGATGAGCGCGCGGCTGATGCCGTGCCGCAGCGCGTCGGCCTGGGCGGAGACGCCGCCGCCGTGCATGCGCGCGACGACGTCCACGCGCGTCTCGTAGCCGACCGTCTCGAGCGGCTGGCGGATGTTGCGCTGGAGCGTGGGGCGCGGGAAGTAGTCGTCGAGCGGCTTGTCGTTGATCGTGTACGCGCCGGTCCCCGGCTTGAGGATCACGCGGGCGATCGCGGTCTTGCGCTTGCCGGTGGCGGTGTAGCGCGCGTCCTTCGACAGGTCGATCTCGGAGACGATCGGCTTGGCCTCGACGACGTCGGTGTCGTCGGCGGCGGCGAGCTGCTCCTCGGCGGCTCCGTGGAGGTCCTCCTCGTCGCCGTACGGCGAGCCGGCGCGCAGCGCGTCCTCGCCGTCGACGACGATGTCGACCTCGAGGTCCATGCCCGGGATCGCCGGCTTCTCGCGCGGCGCGACGGGCTCCTCCTCGTCGTCGTCGCCCGCGTCGGCCTCGGCCTCGGCGGCGGGGGCGGCCTCGGGCGCCTCGGCGGTGTCGGCCTCCTCGGCGCCGGCCTCCGGCTCCTCGGGGCCTCCGGACTCGCCCGCGGCCTCCGCGGGGGTCTCGGCGACGGGCTCCTCGGCCGCGGAGGCGGCCTCCTCGACCGGCTCCTCGGCGACGGGCTCGTCGGCGGCGCCGGACGGCGCGTTCGCCTGCTCGGACGCCTCGCCGCCCTCGGCGGCGGGGGTCTCCGGGGTCTCCGGGGTCTCGTCCTCGGGCGGTGTGGTCTCGTCGGCCACTACGACTCGGTCTCCATCGGTTGAGGCTTCTGCGCCTGGTGCGGATGCTCCGGGCCGGCGTAGATCTTGAGCTTCGTGATCTGCTTCCGGGCGAGCCGGTTGCGCGGCATCATGCCCTTGACCGCGAGCCGGATGATCTCCTCGGGGCGCCGGTCCTGCATCTCCTGGAAGGTGCGGACCTTCAGGCCGCCGGGGTAGCCGGAGTGGCGGTAGTACTTCTTGTCCTCGCGCTTGTTGCCCGACACCGAGATCTTCTCGGCGTTGACGACCACGACGAAGTCGCCGGTGTCGATGTGGGGCGTGTACTCCGGCTTGCCCTTGCCGCGCAGCGCATCGGCGATGCGCGTGGCCAGGCGGCCGAGCGTCTGCCCGGTCGCGTCGACGACGAGCCAGTTGCGCTCGCGATCGGTGGGCTTGGCGACGTAGGTCTTCATGGCATCAGGACGGCCGCCACTCGGCGGCCGGACGGCAAAGCAGCATAGCCCGTTGCAATCCGAGGGGATCGCGCGCGGGCGTGGAAGCCCAGCCGCATGACCGGGCGCGCTACGGCGCGAATCCTAGCGAGCGCGCTTTTCGTCGCCCTCGCCGCTCCCGCGGGGGCGCAGGTGCCCTTCACCTCGACCCCCGCGGTGGTGAAGAGCATCGCCTGCGTGCGCGCTTGCGCGGCGGGCGGCGCCGCGGTCGAGGGCGCGTTGGTGCGGGTGCGCGGGCGGACGATGGAGAACGTCCGCTACGTCGTCTTCCTCGGCGGGCCGGGGCCGCGCGACGACGTCGTGGCAGTGGTCGCGCGGGCGCGGCGGCGGTCGGTCGACGTGCGGGTACCGGCCGGCGCTCCCTCGGGGCGGCTGCGGCTGCGCAACGCCGACGGCGCGCCCGCGAAGCCGAGCGTCGCGACGGTCGCGGTGGGGCCGGGCGTCGCTCCCCCGCCTCCCCCGCCGGCCCGCGAGCTCTCCGGCGACCCGGACCGCGACACGAGCGACGCCATCGACGCGCACGTCGAGCGTTCCCGTGTCTTCTTCGCCGACGGGCGCAACGCGTCGCTGCGCTATGTCGTCACCGCTCCCGAGCCGGTCGACGTGGCGGTCGAGCTCGTGCGGCGCGGGGGCGGCCAGGTCGCCCGCTGGACGCCGGGGGCGGTCGCGCCCGGCGTCGAGCAGACGATCGACTGGGACGGCCTCGTCGGCGGGGCCGCCGCGCCGGCCGGGCGCTACGAGTTCCGCGTCGCGCCGGTGAGCGCCGTCGCCGCCGCCGAGGCCGAGCGGCCCGAGGTCGTCGACTCGTTCAGGTTCCTCGACGACAAGTTCCCCGTGCGGGGGAACCACGACTTCGGCGGGCCGACGGCCGTCTTCGGCACGGCGCGCTCGGGGCATTCGCATCAGGGCCAGGACGTCTTCGCCGCCTGCGGCACGCCGATGGTCGCCGCGCGCGGGGGCGTCGTGGTGTTCAAGGCGTTCCAGGGCAACGCGGGCAACTACGTGGTGATCCGGGGCGAGGGGAACGGCAACGACTACGCGTACATGCACCTCGCCCGGCCCGCGCTGGTGGAGCGCGGGGAGCGGGTGCGGACCGGCCAGCCGATCGGCGAGGTCGGCGACACCGGCAACGCGCAGGGGTGTCACCTGCACTTCGAGCTGTGGTCGCCGCCCGGCTGGTACGAGGGCGGAGCGCCCTTCGACCCCCTCCCGTCGCTGCGGGAGTGGGACGCGGTGAGCTGACGCGCCGGCCGGGTAGGAACCGGCCATGGCCAAGCAGACCGTTGCCCTCTACACCGTGACCTCCGGCGACCGCGTCTCGCGGGCGCGGGACAACCTCGCCGAGGCGCTCGGCGACGCGCAGCTCGGCGACGTCGACGACGCCGGCACGTTCGAGGTCGCGGTCGACGCGGAGTCGCCCGAGGCGGCCCGCGAGCTCGTCCGCGAGGCCTTCGCCCGCGCCGGGACCGGCGGCGACTTCGTCATCCAGGAGGGGGCGGAGGGGCGCGAGATGCCGGAGGGCGATCCGCGGCAGGCGGGCGCGGCGGAGGTTCTGACGACGGCGGTGGGGGCGGGCGAGGGCTCCTCCCCCGGCGAGGGCTCCTCCCCCGGCGAGGGCTCCTCCGCCGCCGACTCTCCCGAGGGCGCCTCTTCCGGAGACGCCTCCCCGGGGGCTGGTGAGGAAGGAGGGGCTGGCGCGGGCGGCGGCTCCCCGGACCGTGCCTCTTCCATCGCGGACGCGGCGAGCGCTGTCGCGGCCGCGGCCTCCTCCGCTCGGGCCGGCGATGGGGATGCCGCTCGGGACGCGGCCGAGCAGGCGGCCTCGGCGGCTCGGACCGCGGCGGCCGAGGCGGCCGAGGCGGTGCGGCAGGCGGCCTCCTCCGCCCGCGAGGCGGTCGACGAGAAGGGCGTCGCGGGCGCGGCGAGCGACTACGCGGGCGGCGCGGCGTCGGCCGCGCAGGGCCGCGACTGGTCGAAGTTCGCCCCGATCGGCGCCGGCATCTTCCTCCTGCTCGTCCTCCGCCGGATGCGGCGCTAAGTCCGGTAACCGTCCACGAGCGGTCCGCCTTCGGGTTCGTGGACGGTTAAGCGCCTATAGCGCCGGTTTCCGTCCATGACTGGCAGTCAGACGAGTTCGTGGACGGATGCGCGCGGTGCGCCTCAGTCCTTCGACGTGATGATCAGCACGCCGAAGACGACCGCGGCCGCGAAGGCCGCCGCGGCGAGGATCGTCAGCGCGCCGTAGGCCGTCGCCGCGCCGGCCTTCCCCGCCCGCCGGGAGTCGCTCGACCGCGCGGCGCCGTGGATCACGAGCGAGAACGTGACCGCGACGACGAGCGTCGCGAGCGGCGCGACCCACACGAGCTCGAGCAGCGCCTTGGTGTCGACCGCGGCGAGCCTCATGCCTCAGCCGTCAGGGCAGGCCCGCGCTGGACGCGGCGGGCGAGCGCGCCGCCGATCACGGTCAGGACGCACAGCGACACGAGCACCGGCCCGAGCGCGCCCTCGCCGAAGATGCGGCTCGCGCCGAAGGCCAGCGCGCCGATCGCCCCGGCGCACGGCACGGTCAGCACCCACGCGAGCGCGATGTTGCCGGCGACGCCCCACCGCACCGCGGAGAGCCGCCGCGCCGCCCCGGCGCCCATGACCCCGCCGGCGATCGTGTGCGTCGTCGAGAGCGGGAAGCCGAGATGCGAGGCGGCCAGGATCACCGCGGCGCCGGCGCCCTGCGCCGAGAAGCCCTGCGCCGGGTCCATCTTGATGATCCGGCTGCCCATCGTCTTCATGATCCGCCAGCCGCCCATGTAGGTGCCGAGCGCGATCGCGGTCGCCGCGGAGACGATCACCCAGAACGGCGGGTCGGCCCCCGCGTCGAGCTGGCCGTTGGCCACCAGCGCGAGCGCGATGATGCCCATCGTCTTCTGGGCGTCGTTCGTGCCGTGGGCGAGCGCGAGCAGCGAGCCCGAGACGATCTGGCCGAGGCGGTACCCGCGGTTGACCGGGCCCGGGCGCAGGCGCCCCACGACCCGGTAGGCGATGAGGATCGCCACCGCGGCGCAGGCGAACGCGAGCACGGGCGCGACGAGCGCGGGAACGAGCACCTTCTCGACCAGGCCGTCGCCGAGCACGGCGTCCGGCCCCTCGGCCACGAACGCGGCGCCGGCGACGCCGCCGATCAGCGCGTGCGAGGAGCTGGAGGGCAGGCCGAAGTACCACGTGATCAGGTTCCAGGCGATGGCCCCGATCAGGCCCGCGAACACGATCATCTCGTTGATCGCGCCGGCCTCGACGATCCCACTCGCGATCGTCGCCGCGACCTCGAGCGAGATGAAGGCGCCGGCGAAGTTCAGGACGGCGGCGAGGGCGACGGCCGCGCGCGGCGACATCGCGCGCGTCGAGACCGTCGTGGCGACCGCGTTGGCGGTGTCGTGGAACCCGTTGGTGAAGTCGAACGCCAGCGCCGTCGCGACGACGATGACCAGGATGAGGTCCGATTCCACGGGGGTCTAGGAGTTCTTGATGACGATCGCCTCGAGGACGTCCGCGACGTGCTCGGTCGCGTCGATGGCGCCCTCGAGGCGCTCGAAGATGTCCTTCCAGCGGATCACGACCATCGGATCGACGCCGGTCTCGAAGAGCGACGCCATCGCCTCGCGCACCGCGCGGTCGCCGTCGTTCTCGAGGCGGTGGATGTCCACCGTGTAGTGACGGATGTCCTCGAAGTTGCGCATCCGCGGCATCGCCTCGGCGACCTGGCGGCAGGCGTCGCGCAGGATCCGCGCGAGGCTCTGCGCCTGCTCCATCGGCGCCTCGATCTTGTAGAGGATCAGGTAGTCCGCGGCCTCTTCGGTCAGGTCGACGACGTCGTCGAGGGCCGACGCGAGCAGGATGATGTCCTCGCGGTCGATCGGCGTGACGAACGTCTGGTTCAGCCGGCTGAAGATGTCGTGCGTGATCCGGTCGCCCTCCTGCTCGGCGAGCAGAATGTCGCGCGCCAGCGAGGCCTTTTCCGGGAACGAGGCGAGCATCTCCTCGAGCATCTCGCCGGAGCGGGCGACGTTGAGGGCCGCCTCCTCGAACAGATCGAAGAACTCACGGTCCTTGGGGACGAAGACCTGGGAGAGCCTTGACATGCGGCGGCGAGTCTAGGTGAAAGGCGTGTTGAACCGCGATCGGCTGGCCGAGCGTCCCCGCAACTAGCGGAAGAGGTCGATCATGCGCGCGCCCAGCGGGCCGCGGACCAGCCGCGACTCCGACCAGACGCTCGACTTCGCGATGTTCGCGGTCGGGACCGACTTGACGCGCTTGTCGCCGACGATGAGGTGCCACTGGGTGTCCGTCGCCGCCACCAAGGGCCCCTTCACCAGGACGCCGCGCGTCGTGCGGACCGTGGCGTCGGGCAGCGGGTCGGGCGCGGTGTAGCGCTCGGCCGCGACGGCGAGCACAAGGACCCCGAAGACGATGCCGACGATCTTCAGCGTGTGCAGCTTCGTGCGCCGCACGAGGTAGAGGCCGAGCAGCGCGACGACCGCCCGCGACGGGCTGAGGACGAGGAGCCCGAGCGCGAACGCGATCACGACCATCATCCGCGACAGCACCGCGTTGCGCCGGTGCGTGACGCGCTGGTGGTTCGCGCGGGTGCTGAGCCGCCGGACGCGCTTGTCGAGGCCGGGGGCGATGACCGGGTCGTAGTCGCCGCGCAGCTCGTCGAGGTCGCGCCGCAGCCGCTCGTGGTCGTTGATGACGCGCGCCAGCGCGCTCGGCATGCCCCACCCGCGCTTGCCGCGCTCGGGCAGGACGCGGTGCAGCAGCCACGTGAAGGCGAGCGGCAGCGGGAGCGCCAGCAGCGCGAGGATCAGCAGCTGCGCGCCGCGGCCGAGGATCTGCGAGTGCGGGACGAGCGAGAGGACGTCGGTGGGGACGAGCCCCGCGTCCTGGATCTCGCCGTACTTCCACAGCAGGCCGAGGACGTAGAGGAGCGCGACGGAGACCATCGCGCCGACCGGGATGCCGAGGGTCCACTTGAGGACGCGGGCCAGCTCGCTCCCGGCCGCGGAGGGGTCCGGCCTGGCGGCGACCTCGGCGGCGAAGCCCGGCCGCAGCTGCCGGGGCCTGGCGCGCGGAGGGGCGCCCGTGGCCCGTGCGCTCGGCGCCCGCGCCGCCGCCGGGCGCGCGTCGATGGCGCGCACACGCGCACCCGAGACATCGGGTGCTGCCCGCAACTGGGTCGGCTGGGCGCCCATGTGGCGATGAACTCAAGCCGACCCCTCGGACGGAATACTGCGAATGCGCCTCGCGCGAAGGGGTACGCGCCTCGGCCGGCAGGCGCGGAGGGAGCCCTAGGGGCGCCCGATCACTCCCACTCGATGGTGCCCGGGGGCTTCGACGTGATGTCGAGGACCACACGGTTCACTTCGCGCAGCTCGTTGATCATGCGCGAGGCGATCTGCTCGAGAAGGTCGTACGGCAGGCGGGCCCAGTCGGCCGTCATGGCGTCGTCGGACGTGACCGCGCGGATGACGACGACCGAGCCGTAGGTCCGCTCGTCGCCCTGCACGCCGACGGTGCGGATGTCGGGCAGGACGCAGAACGACTGCCAGAGGTCGCGGTAGAGGCCGGCGTTGCGGATCTCGTCCTGCAGGACGTAGTCGGCGTCGCGCAGGAGGTCGAGGCGCTCCTTCGTGGCCTCGCCGCCGACGATGCGGATCGCGAGGCCGGGGCCGGGGAACGGCTGGCGCCAGACGAGGCGCTCGGGCAGGCCGAGCTCGGCGCCCACGGCGCGGACCTCGTCCTTGAACAGCGTGCGCAGCGGCTCGACGAGGTCGAACTGGAGGTCCTCGGGCAGGCCGCCGACGTTGTGGTGCGACTTGATCGTCGCCGCGCCGGTGCCGCCGCCGGACTCGATGACGTCCGAGTAGAGCGTGCCCTGGACGAGGAACTTCGCGCCCTCGCCGCCGCCGGCGAGCCTCGCGGCCTCCTCCTCGAAGACGCGGATGAACTCGGCCCCGATCGCCTTGCGCTTGGCCTCCGGCTCGGTGACGCCGGCGAGCTTGGCCAGGAAGCGGTCCTCGGCGTCGACGGCGACGAGCGGGACCTGGAAGTGGTCGCGGAACGTGGCGACGACCTGCTCGCCCTCGTTCTTGCGCATCAGGCCGTGGTCGACGAACACGCACGTCAGCTGGTCGCCGATCGCGCGGTGCACGAGCAGCGCGGCGACGCTCGAGTCCACCCCGCCGCTGAGCCCGCAGATCACGCGGCCGTCGCCGACCTGGGCGCGGATCTTCTCGATCTGCTCGTCGATGATCGACGCGGCGCTCCACCCCAGGTCGGCCTCGCAGACGTCGGCGAGGAACCGCTTGAGGATGTCCTGCCCGTAGGGCGTGTGGACCACCTCGGGGTGGAACTGGATGCCGTAGATCCCGCGCTCGACGTTCTCGAGCGCCGCGACCGGCGACTGCGTCGACGACGCCAGCGCCGTGAAGCCCGGCGGCGGCGAGTAGACGGTGTCGCGGTGCGACATCCAGCACGTCTGCTCGTCCGGCAGCCCTTCCAGCAGGCGGCCGGGCTCGCGCACCGTCAGGTCGGACCGGCCGAATTCGCCGATCTCCGCCCCCTCGACGCGCCCGCCGAGCTCGAGCGTGACGAGCTGCATGCCGTAGCAGATGCCCAGCACCGGGATCCCGAGCTCGAGCAGCTCCGGATCCAGCCGCGGCGCGCCCTCCGCGTACACCGAGGCGGGCCCGCCCGAGAGGATCAGCCCCTTCGGGTTGCGCTTGCGGACCTCCTCGACGCCGACGTGGTGCGGCAGCAGCTCGCTGAACACGCCGCACTCGCGGACGCGCCGCGCGATCAGCTGCGAGTACTGCCCGCCGTAGTCGAGGACGACGACCTCGTCGACCGCGCGCGGCGCCTCGACGTCGACCGTCGACTCGGGGACGACCTCGGGCGCCGCGTTCGCCGCGGTGACGACGCCCTCCGGCACTAGTTCGGGCCGCTCACCATCGCGGGCGTGCCCGAGAGAACCGGCTCGACCTCGGTCGCGCCGTTGGTCGCGCGATCCTCGTCGCGCGGCGCCGGCGCGGCCGAGCCGCGGGCGCCCATGCCG
>DASVRH010000131.1:0-9682 GCA_036388715.1 Solirubrobacteraceae bacterium
GGCCCTCACGGAGGAAGCGCGCGGCGAGGCCTTCCGCACCGGCCTGCGCCGCGCGGTCGACGAGGAGGAGCGGGCCGGCCGCCTCGGCTCGACCGAGGCGACGATCCTCCGCGGCGCGATCGCGATCGCCCCGGTGGACGCGCTGCTGGAGAGGGTCTTCGGGGGCGGCTGAGCGCGCCTACGCGTCGCCCTTGCGCCGGGCCTGGCGCTCGCGGGCCTCGGCGTGACGGCGGCGCTCGTCGTCGGTCGACGGCTCGACGTCCCCGACGTCCACCGGCGACCCGTCGTCGTCGAGGGCGACCATGACGAAGTACGCGCTGTTGGTGTGGCGGACGTCGCCCGTCAGGAGGTCCTCGGCCTCGACGCGCACGCCGACCTCCATCGAGGACCCGAACACGGCGTTGACCGTCGCCTTGCAGGTCAGGACCTCGCCGATCCGCGCCGGCTCCACGAACTCCATCGCGTCGACGGCCGCCGTCACGACGCGCCGCCGCGCGTGGCGCCCCGCGGCGATCCCGGCCGCTTCGTCGCACGCCTTGAGGATCTCGCCCCCGAACACCGCGCCGGCGGGGTTCGCGTGCGACGGGAGCATCCGCCGGACGACGAGCGTCATCCCCGCAGCCTCTCGCGCGCCTCGTCGAGGTCCTCGGGCCGTCCGACCGTCATGGCCGCCACGAGCCGGTCGCCCTTCGAGTAGAAGACGCTGAAGGAGCCGTCGTCGAACGAGCCGCGGACCTCCTCGGAGTCCCACCCGTCGACCGCGGGGCCAACCGCCTCGAGCGTCGCCCAGTCCGCGATGTCCGACCAGAAGTACGGCACGTCGGCGAACGCCTCGCCCGCGCCGAGGACGTTGCGGGCGGCGCAGCGGCCCTGGCCGACGGCGACCTCGTGGTGCTCGATCCGCACCGGCCCGCCGTGGAGCACCGACTCGTACTCGCACATGTCGCCGGCGGCGTACACGCCGGAGGCCGAGGTCTCGAGGGTCGCCGAGCAGGCCACCCCACCGAGCGAGCCCAGCGTCAACCCGGAAGACCGGGCGAGCATGACGTCGGGCACCGCGCCCACCCCCACGACGACGAGATCGCACTCCAGCGAGCGGCCCGAGGCCGTGACGACGCGCTCGACGTCCTCGCCGCTCCCGGCGAACGACGCGACGCCCTCGCCCGCGAGCACCTCGACCCCGCGCGACTCGAGCAGCGACTGCGCCCACGCGCCCACCTGGTGGCCGAACTGGAGGCACAGGCACTCCTCCTCCGGGAACACCAACGTGCACGACGCGCCCATCGTGGTCAGCGTCGCCGCCACCTCGCACGCGATGAACGACCCGCCGACGAGCACGACGCGCGAGCCGGGGACGACCGCCTCGCGGAGCGCGTCGGCGTTGCGGTTCGTGCGCAGGTAGTGGATCCCCTCGAGCTGGGCGCCCTCGATCGGCAGGCGCCTCACGTTCGCGCCGGTGCACAGCACGGCGTGCGAGAAGGCCACCGACTCCTTCGTCGAGAGCGTCGCGGTGCGGGCCTCGGGATCGAGCTTCATCACCGACGTGCGCGTCAGCAGCTGGACGTCCCCCGGCACCGGCAGCGGCGCCGCCGACGAGGCCGCGAGGTACTGCTTCGACAGCGGCGGGCGCTCGTAGGGCGGGTCGAGCTCGCGGCCGGCCAGGAGCACGGATCCCGCGAACCCCTGGCCCCGGAGCTCGGCCGCGCACGAGGCCCCCGCGGCGCCGGACCCGACGATGAGGACGTCGACCGAGCGGTCCGCGGTCAAGCGTCCGGGCGCGCGCCGTTCGGCGCGAACTGCTTGGTGATGTCGGCCTCCAGCCCCGGATCGAGGACGAGGAGGACCTCGTCGCCGGCCTCGATCACCGTGTCGGCCTTCGGCACGAACCCCTCGCCGTTTCGCAGCACCGAGATGATCAGCGACCCCTCGGGGATGTCGATCTCGCTCACCTGCCGCGACGCCGCCGGCGCGTTCGGCGTGACCTCGATCTCGATGATCTCCAGCCGCTCGGCCGGGAGATCCAGGAGATGCACGAGGCCGTACTGCGGCACCTCGTGCTCGATCAGCCGCAGGATCAGGTCGGTCGCGGAGACGGCGGGCTGGATGCCGAGCAGCTCGAAGTGCTGCAGGTTGCGCGGGTTGTTGACGCGCGAGATCGTCCGCTCGCAGAGGTACTTCACCTTCGCCATCTGGCAGATGAGGATGTTGTCCTCGTCGTCGCCGGTGACCGCGATGACGAGGTCGGCGCGCTGGATCCCCGCACGCTCGAGCACCCACAGCTCCGTGCCGTCGCCGTACTGGACGGCGTGCTCGAGCTCCTCCTCGATGATCAGGTAGCGGCGCCGGTCCTGCTCGACCAGCGTGACCTCGTTGCCCTTCTCGATCAGCTCGCGGGCGAGGTTCCACCCCACCTTGCCGCCGCCGCAGATGACGACGTACATCTACGCGCCGTCCAGTCCGAGGACCTTGTCGAACTCGGAGATCGCGTACTGCGTCGGGCAGATCGTCTCGAGCCCCTGCTCGGCGTACCAGGCCGCGCGCGCCGGGTCGAGCACGCGCGCGATGACCTTGTCGACGCCGAAGCGCCGCTGCGCGATCTGGGCGATCACCAGGTTCGTGTTGTCCCCGTTCGTGGAGGCGATGAACGTGTCGGCCTGCTCGATCCCCGCCTCGAGCAGCGCGTCGATCTCCAGCGCCGTGCCGACGGTGAAGCGCCCGCCGGAGTCCTCCCAGGACGACGCCTGGTTGGCGTCCAAGCGCTCGTGCGAGAGCGGGTCCTCGTCGAGGACGGAGACCTCGTGGCCCTCCGAGAGGGCCTTGCGGGCGACGGTCGAGCCGACGCGCCCCGCGCCGACGATCAGGACGAACACGATCCCGATGCTACTTCGAGTCGGTGGCCGGGGGTGCCGTGAGGATCACACGGCACGGGGCCTTCGTCACGACGTACCTCGTGACGTCTCCCACGAACTGATCGCGCGGCGCGCCGCGGCCGCCGAGCAGGGCGCCGCCGCGCACCCGCGTGGGCTCCTCGGCCGCCAGCACGATCGCCTCCACGCCGCGTCGCCGCGCCTCCTCCACGATCGCCTGCCCGGCCCGCCGGGCGCGCACCGTCGCGGTCGCCACCTCGACGCCCGCGTACTCCTCCCCCACCGCCTTCGCGCGCCGCAGCGCCGCCCGCGCCTGCTCGAGCTGGGCGTCGGGCAGCCGCGCGTCGATCGGCAGCGCCATCGGCACCTCGAAGACCCACAGCGCCTCGATCGTCGCCCCGTCGGCGTCGGGGTCGAGGTCGGTCTGCTCCTCCGTGGCCAGCCGCCCCGCCGTCTGGACGATGTCGTCGTCGAGCGGGCTGCCCGACAGCGGCACGAGGATCGACCCGTACTCCGCCTCGCGGGCCTCGCGCTGGAGCGCCGCCTGGGGCACCTGCACGCGCCGCAGGAGCGGCTTGTCCTGGGTGACGCGGTAGATGACGTAGAGCGCGATCCCGAACGCCATCCAGGTGATGCCGACGTAACGAGCGCCCTCGTGCAGGACGAGCACGGAGATCCACGCCCCGAACGACCCGACGGCGCCGATCACCGCGGGGATCGGGACGTCCACCCCGCGCACGCGGACGTTCAAGGGCACGCGGTACGGCCGCCGGCGGTCCGGCTCGCGGAAGCGCAGCACGATGATCGACAGGTGCGCGACGGTGAAGGCCAGGAGCGCGCCGAACGCGTAGATGCCGACCATGAACTCGATGTCCTTGGTCAGCGCGAGCCCGCCCGCGAGCAGGGTCGCGATCGCGATCACCACGAAGGGCGTGGCGCGCGTGGGGTGCAGCCGGCCCACCGCCGACGGGATCTGCCGGTTGGTGCCCAGCGAGTAGGCCAGGCGCGACAGGCCCAGCATCCCCGAGTTCGCGGCGGCGACGAGCGTGACCGCGGCGAGGGCGCCGACGACGTACTTCAGGCCGTCGGCCAGCCACTGCGGGTCGTAGGCCGACACGACCCCCACCACCGGCCGCTCCAGGTACGTCGTGCCCAGCGCGGTCTGTCCGTCGACGACCGGCAGCGCGCTCAGCGCCACCGCCGACATCCCGACGTAGACGACCATCACCGTCAGCGCCACGCTCGAGACCATCCGGCGCAGGCCGCGCGCGCCGACGGCGATCTCGCCGGCCAGCCCGGCCGCGGACTCGAGGCTCGTGAACGCGACGGTGGCCAGCGTCAGCGCGAAGACGAACTCGGTGAGGCTGGGCGCCGAGCCGAGCTCGAACTGGTCGGCCAGCAGCCCGAGATCGAGGACCAGCACGATCCCGAGGACGATGATCGCCAGCTGCACCACGAGGTCGACGATCACCAGCGCGAGGATCCGCTTCGCGCGGTGCGGCGAGAAGCCGAGCACGTTGCGCACCCCGACGTACGCGATCACGCCGAGCGTCACGACGTCCTCCGGCACGCCGGTCCGCACGTCGTCGACGAAGACGCCGAGGTAGTCGGTCGTCATGAACGCCGTGACCGAGACGAGGATGAGGAAGTCGAGCAGGATCGCCCACCCGGCCACGAACGAGACGAGCTCGTTGAAGGCGTAGCGCGCGAAGACCGTCGACCCCGCCCGCTCCTGGTGCAGCGACGCGCCCTCGACGTAGGTCATCGTCGTGACCGCGAACGAGATCGCCGCGATCAGGAAGACGAGCGGGGTGAGGCCGAGCGCGTTCTCGGCGACGACGCCGAGCGTGAAGTAGACGGCGCTCGCGACCGACGTGTAGACGATGGCGAAGAGCGCGGGCGATCCGAGCCAGCGCCGGTAGACCGGCCGCGTCGGGACGGGTACGCGGTCGGGCACCTAGCCGTGGCTCCGGTCGAGGAACAGCCGGGCCACGCCGGCGGCGGCGAAGAGGATCCCGAACAGCACCCCTGTGGCCAGCGGGCCGCCGCCGTTGACGATCGTCACGACGAGCATGGCGACCCCGAGCGCGATCAGGGCGACCGAGAGGAAGGCCGTGGCGGTGCGGGGCACGCGGGGAATCTACGCGGCGGCGACGGCGTCCGGATCCGGCACCGACTCGATGATCACCCGGCACGGCCGCTCGCGCAGCACCGTCTCCAGCGTCCCGCCGAAGAGGGCGGCGCCGCGCACCCGCTGCGGCAGCGGCATGACGATGGCGGCGGCGCGCATCGACTTGGCCTCCAGCACGACCATCCGCCCTGCCTGGCCGGGCCGGACCTTCTCGTAGTGGCCCGACACGCGGCGCCCGCCGGCCAGCTTCGCCTGCTCGATGATCGCCTGCGCGGCCTGCTCCTGCTCGGGCATCGAGGCGCCGATCGGCGCCGCGTTGGGGACGTTGATCCACACGAGCACGTGGATGCCCCTGCGCCGGCGCGCCGCGAGCTTCACCGCCGTCGCCACGGCGTCCTCGACGTAGTGGCCCGAGTCGAAGGCGACGAGGATGGAGTCGTACTCGGCCTCGCGGTCGACGACCGGCAGCGGGATGGCGACCTTGGTCGTCGTCGTCAGGTCGAGGCCCTGCCCGCGGCGGTAGAGCGCGTAGACCGTCACGCCGAGCGCGAGCCACAGGACGCCCGCGATCGCGACGACGGGGTTCAGCGCCGTGACGACCACGAACGCGGCCCCCGTCCCGAGGCCGCCGAGCACCGCGAACAGGGGGAGCGGGCGCCCCGCGATCCGGATCACCCCCGGGCCTCGGTACGGCCGCTCGGCGTCGGGCAGCTTGATCCGCAGGACCGCGACCGCGACGTGCGCGATCGTGAACGAGAGCATCGCGCCGAAGGCGTACATGTTCCCGAGGAAGTCCGCCTGCCCCGGCAGCAGCGTCAGGCAGGCGACGGCGGCGAAGATCACGATCCCCACCCACGGCGTGCCGTACCTCGGGTGCAGCTGGCGCAGCCGGTCGGGGACCTGGCGGTGCACCCCCATCGAGTAGACGAGCCGCGACACGCCGATCAGGCCGGCGTTCGTCGCCAGGAACAGGATCGTCGCCGCGAGGATGCCGACGTAGAGCTCCGCGGCCTCCTGGAGCGGGCCGAGGTCGATCGCCTTGACGACGCCCAGGATCGGATCGCCCGCGTAGCCGCCCTCCTCCTCCCCCAGGCCAAGCAGGGTCACGTACTCCCCGTCGGCGTTGCGGCTGACCGGCAGCGCGGACAGCGCGACGACCGGGAGCGTGAAGTAGATGGCGAAGACCGCGAGGCGCACGCGGTTGATCGCCTGCGGGATCGTCTTCGTCTCGTCCCGGGCCTCCTCGGCCATGTTCGAGATCGTCTCGATGCCCGTGTAGGCGATCATCCCGATCGGGATCGCGAGCAGGAAGTCGCCCCACGTCGGCGCGACGCCGAAGTCGACGTTGTCGACCAGGCGCTCCGGCGAGAGCACGAGGAACGCGCCGACCAGCACGAGCAGCACCTGCGTCATGAAGTCGACGACGGCCAGCCCGATGTTCAGGCCGGCGGACTCCTTCGCGCCGAACACGTTGATCGCCGCCAGCACGGCGATCACGCCCATGCCGAAGAGGATGTCGCCGGGGGCCGAGCGCAGCGGCTCCCAGAACAGGCCGCCCAGGTAGTGGGGCACGAAGAACGCCGAGATGGCGACCGTGATGACGTAGTTGAGCATCTGACCCCACGCCGCGAAGAAGGACCAGAACTCGTTGAAGGCGCGGCGGGCGAAGCTCGAGGAGCCGCCCGCCTCCGGGTACATCGCGGTCGCCTCCGCGTAGGTCGCCGCGGTCCAGAAGAAGATGACGCCCGTGATGAGGAAGACGATCGGCGTCAGACCGAGCGCGAAGCTCGCCACGAGCCCCAGCGCGTAGTAGATCGACGACCCGACGTTGCCGTACGCCGTCGAGAAGAGCGCGTTGACGCCGAGGACGCGCTGGAGACCGTGGAGTCGGCGTCGGGCCATCGGACGCCGAGTCTAGGTTCGGCCGCGGATCAGCGTGCCCGCGACGCGCGGATCAGCGCGTCGACCTGCTCCTGCTTGCGCATGATCATGTGCTCCATCCGGTGCTCGAGCGCCTCGGAGCGGCCTTCCTGGCCGCTCGGCGGGATCACGGCCTGGAGGGCCTCGATCGTCTTCGTCTCGTGCTCGATGAGCGCCTCGATCGCCTTCTCGGGGTCCTCCTCGAAGGGCAGGTCGGCGACGTCGGTCGTCGGCGTCCCGCCGAGGGTCACGAGCTTCTCGACGAGGTGGCGCGCGTCGTCGACCTCCTCGCGCGCGAACCGGCCGAGCTCGAGCGTCAACGGCTGGAACTGGAAGCCGGTCAGGCTTCCGGCGGCGACGACGTACGCGATCGCCGAGCGGTGCTGCAGGGCGAGCGCCTCGTTGAGCGCGCCGATGACGGCCTCTTCGTCCATGGGGTCGCGGTCGGGCATGTGCGGCGCACTACCCGGACGGCGTGCAACTCTTCCGCCATGTTCCGCGAAAAGTCTCTTGCACTGGTTGTCACTCTTTGCGCAGGGTTGCTCAGCTTCGCGTCGGTTGCGAGCGCCGAGGTCACGACGATCTCCGTCCCGCTCGACCACGCGGCCCCCGGCGGGCCGCAGACGCAGGTCGCCTACGACCGCCGCCCCGCGCGCGGCGAGCGCCGCGGAACGATCGTCTTCCTCTCCGGCGGCCCCGGCGAGCCGGCGATCCGCTTCGCCGACGACCTGGCGAGCGGCCCGCTGAGGGCGCTGCGCCAGCAGTTCGACCTCGTCTTCGTCGACCAGCGCGGGACGGGGCGCTCGGCCCCGCTGCGCTGCGCGACGGCGCCCAACGGGCGCTTCTCGACGGACCTCTCGGCAGAGCGCCTCCAGGCCGCGATCGCCGCCTGCGCGACGGAGCTCGGCAGCGAGCGCCGCCACTACTCGACGATGGCCACCGCGCTCGACGTCGAGGCCGTCCGCGAGGCGATCGGCATGGAGCGGATCATCCCGCTCGGCGTCTCCTACGGCGCGCAGGTGGCGGCCGAGTACGCGCGCCGCTTCCCCGACCGCCTGCAGGCGCTCGTGCTCGACTCGGCCTCGCCCGTCGAGGGCCTCGACACGATGAGCCTCGCCCCGCAGACCGCGCTCGCGCGGGTGTTCCGCGAGGCGTGCTTCCCGCCCGGCTGCAGCGACCTGCTCGGCGAGCCGGTCACGCTGATCGCGGAGTCCGCCGACCGTCTGCGCCGGCGGCCGCTGGCCGGGCTCGGCGCCGAAGACGTCCACGCGCTCGTGCTCGCCTCGGACACCGACCCGCTCCTGCGCACGGACATCCCGGCCACGCTCCAGGCCGCGATCGGGCGCGACGCCGGCCCGCTGCGGCGCCTGGCCCGGTACGCGGGCGGCGGCTCCGGGCGCACGCAGCTCAACGAGGTGCGCTTCCTCGCCACCGCCTGCGTCGAGGGCAACCAGCCCTGGGATCCGGACACGGACCCGGCCGGTCGCGAGGCCGCGCTCGAGGGGTACCTGCGCGCGAACCGCGCCGCGTACGCGCCGTTCCCGATCGAGGCGGTCGCGCCGAACCTGACGGCCACGCAGTGCCTGAGCTGGCCCGCCACGCCGCGCGCGCCGTTGCCGCCGGCCTTCGACCAAGGGTCCGGTGTGCCGACGCTCGTCCTCGCCGGCCGCGAGGACCTGCGGACGCCGCTCGAGTCGCAGCGCGGCATCGCGGCGCAGTTCCCCGGCGCGACCGTGCGAGCGGTGGCTGACGTGGGCCATTCGGTGCTCGTCAACGAGGCGACGGACTGCGCGCGCGACTCGCTGCGCGCGTTCCTCCTGTTCCTCGACGTCACGCCGCGCTGCGACCGGCGCGTCGAGACCGACATCGCGCTGCCGTACTTCGACGCGCTGCGCGAGGTGCCGCGCGCCCGCGGGCGGCTCTCGGAGCGCGTCGAGCGCACGGCGACCGCGGTCAACCTGACGATGGTCGACGCGCTGCGCTGGGGGCCGGTCGGGCCCATGCGCGGCGTGCGCGGCGGGCGGGTGCGCCTGGGCGACGAGACGCTCGTGCTGCGACGCTACGAGCTCGTGCCGGGAGTCGTCGTCAGCGGCACGTGGCACGTCGAGCGCGGCGGGCGCGTGACGGTGACCGGGCGCGGGGCGACGGGCGTCCTGAGAGTGCGCCCGTCGCTCCGCATGACCGGCCGCCTCGACGGCGAGACCGTGCGGTATCAGCCGTTGGGGTAGGGATCGTCCTTCGAGTCGCCGCCGGTGACCGTGTTCCAGCTGCCGTTCTGGCAGTTGGGGCACGGGGGCAGGCTCTGGACCGACTGGACGTCGATCGTGTTGCCGCAGTTGGTGCAGCTGTAGGTGCCGGCGGAGACGTCGCTGCCGGCGGGAACGGGTTCAGCCATGCGGGAGCACTACCCCGGAGCGCGCGATCTCAGCGCGCCCCGGGGGTGCCGTGACGCTCAGACGATGAGCGGGATCATCAGGATCGCGACGACGTTCGCGACCTTGATCATCGGGTTGATCGCCGGGCCGGCGGTGTCCTTGTACGGGTCGCCGACGGTGTCGCCGGTGACCGACGCGGCATGGGCCTCCGAGCCCTTGCCGCCGTACGCGCCGTCCTCGATGAGCTTCTTCGCGTTGTCCCACGCGCCGCCGCCCGAGGTCATCGACACGGCGTAGAAGAAGCCGACGACGATGACGCCGATGAGCAGCCCACCGAGGGCCTGCGTCGAGAGCAGGCCGACGATCAGCGGCACGAGGATCGGGATCAG
>DASVRH010000132.1:0-4143 GCA_036388715.1 Solirubrobacteraceae bacterium
CCGCGCCGGCGTGTTCGCGTTCATGGAGCTCGGCGCCGCCGCGATGACGACGCGGCCGTGGCTGCTGCGGCCGTTCCGCGCCGTCGCGCGGATGCAGATCAACCGCGCGATCAAGGACCCGGAGCTGCGCGCGAAGGTGACGCCGCGCGACGAGATCGGGTGCAAGCGGATCATGCTCACCGACGAGTGGTATCCGACGCTGACCAAGCCGAACGTCGGCCTCGTGACCGACCGCATCGAGGCGATCACGCCGACGGGCATCCGCGCCGGCGGGCAGGAGCGCCCGGCCGACGTGCTCGTGCTCGCCACCGGCTTCAAGTCGCACGGGTTCGTCGCGCCGATGGAGGTCGTCGGCGAGGACGGCCGCACGCTCGAGCACGAGTGGGGCCAGGTGCCGCGCGCGTATCTCGGGATGAGCGTGCCCGGGTTCCCCAACATGTTCCTCATGTACGGCCCGAACACGAACGGCGGGACGGGCTCGGTCATCTACACGATCGAGGCGAACGTCAGCCACGTCATCTCCGCGCTGGGCGAGATGGAGCGGCGCGACGCGCGGAAGATCGAGGTCCGGCGCGACGCGGCCGACGCGTTCGACCGCGAGCTGCGGGAGGCGCTGAAGGACACGGTCTGGCACACCGGCTGCACGAACTGGTACGTCGACGCGGACGGCAACGACCCGAGCCAGTGGCCGTGGCTGTGGAGTCAGTACCGCAAGCGCGTCGAGCGGATCGAGCCCGAGGCCTACGAGGTCGCCGCCTAGGCGTCCAGCTCGCGCACGTCGCGGGAGACGAGCAGGAGCCCGCTGGACACGACGAGCAGGGCGAAGGCGAGCCAGAGTGCGGCGTCGAAGCCGATGGCGACGCCGACGGGCCCCCAGAGGGCGAGGCCGACCGGCTTGAGGCCCGTCGACCCGAACCACTCGTACGCGCTCACGCGTGAGATCGAGTCGGACGGGACGTGCCGCTGCAGCGCCGACTCCCACACGGCGTTGCCGAACATCATCGCGACACCCGAGACGAGCGCGGCGGCCGCGAGCAGCCCGACGCCCGCCCCCGCGGCGAGGAGCGCGAGCGGCGTCGCGAAGACCGTCCCGCTGACCGCGAACACGACGAGCGGCCGGCGCGGCGGGGTGCGGATCGCCAGCACCGCGCCGGCGAGGCCGCCGACGCCCATCCCGGCGAGGACCACCCCCCACGCGTCGGCGCCGCCGAGCTCGCGGTCGGCGATCACCGGGCCGAGCGCCGTCCACGCGCCCCAGACGAGGTTCGCGAGCGACGACGACACGATCGTGGCCCAGATCCAGGTCCGGGCGCGGACGGCGCGCCAGCCGTCGCGGAGGTCATGGAGGAACGGATTTGCCACCGCGCCTCTCGCGGCCCCTCCCCTCATCCGCGCGAGCAGCGCCGCGCTCACCGCGAACGTCGCGGCGTCGATGGCGATCGCCCAGCCGGCGCCCGCCGCGACGACGAGCCCGCCGGCCACGAGCGGGCCCAGGATCTCCCCGCCCGCCATCGCGCCGAGGCGCAGCCCGTTCGCGCGCTGCAGGTCCTCGGCGTCGACCAGCGAGGGCAGCAGGCCGGTGCCCGCCGGCACGTAGAAGCCTGAAGCCGCGCCGGTGACCGCCGCGAGCGCGGCCAGCGACCACACCTCCGCCGCCCCGCCGATCAGCAGCGCGGCCATGGCGCCCTGCGAGCCGAGCCGGGCGACGTCGGCGCCGATCATCACCGCGCGGCGCGACGCGCGATCGGCCACGACGCCGCCGACGAGCAGCGAGCCGACCATCGCCAGCGTCCGCAGCGCGAACACGAGCCCCACCGCCGACGCCTCGCCGCCCACCTCGAGCACCGCGAAGGCGAGCGCGACGTTGATCATCCCGTCGCCGAGCAGCGAGACCGCCTGGCTCGCGAACAGGAGCCGGAAGTCGCGCCCGAAGCGGGTCGTCAAGCGCCGAACGCGTCGTGCACGGCCTTCCAGCCGGCGGCCGACCGCTCCGTGAAGGCGTACGTCCCGGCTTCGAGCAGCTCGCGCGCGGCCTCGACGGCGCCGCCGATCGCCGCGTACGCGAACGCGCCGCCCACCGACACGCGGGCGACGCCGAGCTCGGCCAGCTCGGCCACCTCCGGCGCGCCGGGCACGGCGAGCACGTTCACCGGGCGGTCGACGGCCTCGACCACGCGGCGGATGTCGTCGGGCTTGCGCAGCCCGGGCGCGTAGAGGACGTCGGCGCCGGCCTCCTGGTACGCGACCAGGCGCGCGATGGTGTCGTCGAGGTCCTTGCGCCCGTGCAGGTGGTTCTCCGCGCGCGCGGTGAGCACGAGGTGGACGTCGCCGCCGTGCGCGACCTCGGACGCGGCCGCGACCCGCGCCGCGGCGTGGTCCAGGGCGTAGATCGGCTCGTCCTCGCGGCCGGTGGCGTCCTCGACCGAGCAGCCCGCCAGACCGGCGCCCAGCGCCAGGCGGATCGTCTCCGCCACGCCGTCGGGCTCGTCGGCGAACGCGTTCTCGAGGTCGGCCGACACGGGCAGCGTCGTCGCGTCCACGAGCGCCGCGCTGTGCGCGATCGCCTCGTCGCGCGTGACGCTGTAGTCCAGCCGCCCGAGCGTCGCGGCGAAGCCGCTGCTCGTCGTCGCCAGCGCCTGGAACCCCAGGTGCTCGAGCAGCTTCGCCGACCCTGGATCCCACGGGTTCGGCAGCAGCAGCGGCTTTCCCGGCTCGTGGAGCGCGAGGAAGCGCTGCGCCTTCTCCGCCTGCGTCGCGGACATGGGCGGAGCCTAGTCGAGCAGCAGCGCCGCGAGCCTCTCCTCGATCCACGCCTGGGCGCGGTCGAAGCTCAGCCCGAGCTCCTGGGTCAATTCCGCGTAGGCGTGGCGACTGGTCAGCAGCACGATCGTCGCCGTCGCGTCGTTCACCGGGACCCGCAGCGCCCCCGACCCCTTCAGCCTGCGGGCGACGGTGCGCATGCCCTCGCGGTGGCGGCGCTCCCCCTCGGCCAGTGCCGCGCGGGCGTCGTCGTGCGCCGCGGCGGCCGACGCCAGGCCGGAGATCACGTCACCACAGCGCTCCTGCATGTGCCGCGTGATGGTCACGGCCGCGTGCAGGATCGCCTCGGGCCCCTCAGCCGCGCGGATGGCGGCGCGGCCCTCGAGGACGCCCGCCTCCTCGTCGACCGCGTCGACGAGCGCGTGGAGGATCGCCTGCTTCGTGCCCGCGCTCTTGTAGACGGTCGGGACCGCCACGCCCGCGTCGCGCGCGATATCCGCCACGGAGGTCGCCGCGAAGCCGCGCTCGGCGAACAGCCGCCGGGCGCTGGCCATGATGTCCGCGCGGGTGGAGCGCGCCTGGAGCTCGCGTCGGGTCGCCATCATTTCGGTATATTCTCCCTCTACCGAGTAGATCCTCCCTCTACCAAGGAGCGTTCGATGAGCGACGCGAACCGCGAGGTGTGCATCCGGCTGAACCAGGAGGTCTTCGGCCAGGGCAGGGTCGAGCTCGTCGACGAGCTGGTCGCGCCCGACTTCCGCGAGCACGCCGCCCCGCCCGGCACGCCGACGGGGCCGGACGCCGTCCGGGCCACCGTCCGCTTCATCCACGGCGGCATCGACGACATCTCCTACGACATCGAGGACAGCGTCGTCGAGGGCGACAGCGTCGTGCTGCGGGTCACGATGCACGGCACGCACGCGCGCGAGTTCTTCGGCGTCCCCGGGACCGGGAAGCGGTTCACGATGCAGCAGATCCACATCTTCCGCCTCGCGGGCGGCAAGGTCACCGACCACTGGGCGACGCGCGACGACCTCGGGATGATGCGCCAGATCGGCGCGCTCGGCTAGCGGATCCGGAAGCGCCGCGCCCGGCTGCGCGGGCCGCTGAGGCCGACCTCGTCGAACGCGAACGCGCGCACGACGTAGCGGCCCTTGCGCAGCCGGCGCCGGCGCCGCGACCACGTCTCGCGGCCGCGGGCGGTCACGTACCGCACGCGGCGGCACGACCGGGGCCGCCCGAGGCGGCCGCGGCGGCCGACGTAGCGGCAGCGCCCGCCGCGCGTGCGCCGCGCGATCGAGACCGCCACGCGGGAGATCCGCCCGCACCCGCGGTCCGTGGCGCGGCCGGAGATCCTGACCCGGTGGCCGCGGCGGCGCACCC
>DASVRH010000133.1:0-3345 GCA_036388715.1 Solirubrobacteraceae bacterium
GAGGCGGGGCCGATCGTCGCGACGATCTTGGTGCGGCGCACGTCCCGCACGCTAGCGGTTGCGGCGGGCGGGTCCTGAAGCAGCTACGCCCCGGCGAGCGGGGGGCTCGTCGGGGCGCATCTGCAGCGGTCGCCTGACAACCTGGGAAGGGGGTCCAGTTGGCCGGGCACCCTTCTCGTCGGCAGCCCCGTCAGGAACTTGAACAGGCATGTTGAGCGACCTGGACGGACGTACGAGAGCCGGTCCTGACCAACCCGCCGCGAACGTGGTCAGACCTACCCGATCCCGCCATCCATGGGGAACCCCGACGGCGCCGGCAGGTCCTTCCCGTCGACCCAGAAGGCGCGCACCGCGGCGTCGCACGACGCGTAGCCCCAGTTGACGAGGTTGCGCCGCGTCTCGGTGTCGAGCTTCGCGAGACGGGTCGGCAGCTCGGCCAGCTCCTTCGCCCGGTCGGGGTCCACGGGCAGCACGCCCGGCGCCTTCGCCTCCTGGAGCATCGACCAGTACGCGCCCTTGCGCGTCCCGTCCTCGATGCTGCCGACGATCTGCGCGCGGCGCAGCGCCCGCACCTGCCCGTCGATGACCTTCACGACGCGCGGCATCTGGAGCAGCATGTTGTGCGAGGGCGACGCGTCGTCGGCGAGGTGGCCGCCGGCGTCGGAGACGAGCACGGTCTCGTACTCCTTCCACGCCGTCTCGAGGCCGAGGTTGTCGTAGACGCCGCCGTCGGACAGCACCGCGGTCTTGCGGAACGCGTCGCCCAACTCGGCCTTGTCGAGGTTCCACCCGGTGTCGGGCAGGTCGATGCGCAGCGGCGAGAGCGGCGGCGGGAACGCGGCCGACGCGCCCACCGCGGTGGCCAGCGGCAGGTCCGGCTTCATGATCCGGCCGACGCGGTAGTCGCCCATGTACGGCTTCGAGAACCGCCAGAGGACGCCGGTGACCAGGTTCGTCGCGTTGAAGACGAAGCGCGGCTCGTCGGGGAGCTGCTGGAGCGTCTTGCCCTTGTAGAGATGGCGGTCGTAGGCAGCCGCGGCCCGCTGCGCGATCGTCGAGCCCGGCAGGAGCATCCCGGCGACGCTCGCCGGGATGTCGAGGTGGTGGCCGGCGAGGTCGAAGAGCGGCGTGACGACCTCGTCCTCGAAGTCCTTCGCGGCGACGGGCCACCGCGCGGCCAGCATCCCGGAGGCGATCGAGCCGCCGGACACGCTCGAGACGCGGTCGAGCCGGTCCAGGACCCCCAGCTCGCTCAGCCGCCACAGCGTCCCCGCGTGGAACAGCATCGCCCGGAACCCACCGCCCGACAGACAGAGAGCGATCCCCTCCCGAGGCCCCTTCTCCTTGTCGCCGGGGATGAGGCGGACGGGCTCGGACCGAAGGGCTTCCTCTGGCATTCGGCGATCATCGCGGATCGGCGGCTCAGCGCGTGAAGCGGCCGTCCTCCTGGACGAGCTCGCCGTCGGCGGTGATCCGGCCGCCGCGGCGCAGGTCGCAGATGAGGTCCCAGTGCAGCGCGCTCTCGTTGCTGCCGCCGGTCTCCGGGTACGAGCGGCCGAGGGCGAGGTGGACGGTTCCTCCGATCTTCTCGTCGAAGAGGATCGTGCCGACCGGGCGGTCGATGCCGAAGTTCGTCCCGATCCCCAGCTCGCCGAGGCGGCGCGCGCCGGCGTCGGTGCGCAGCGCGCGCTGGAGGTAGTCGTCGCCGTGGTCGGCGCGGGCGGAGACGACCTCGCCGTCGCGGAGCTCCAGCTCGACGCCCTGGACGTGGACCCCGGCGGGGCTGGAGGGGACGTCGAAGCGGATCGTGCCGTTCGCGCTCGCCTCGTGCGGGCCGGTGAAGACCTCGCCGCTGGGCATGTTGCGCCGGCCGTCGCTGTTGACCCACGTCCGGCCCTTGACGTCGAGCGCGAGGTCGGTGCCCTCGGCCTCGATGCGGATCTGCCGCGCGCCGCGCAGGCGCTCGATGAGCCGCTCCTGGAACGCGCGCAGCTCGCCCCACGCGACGACCGGGTCGGGCTGGTCGAGGAAGAGCGCGCGGCGGACGAAGGCCTCGAAGTCGGCGTGCGCCATCCCTGCCTCCTGCGCGAGCGCCTCCGTCGGCCAGACGGTCAGGCACCAGCGCCGCTTGAGCGCCTGCTGCCGGATGGGCTGGCGGCCGATCGCGGCGCGGGCGATCCGCTCGGGATCGATGCCGGCGAGCGCGCGCGTGTTCTCCGGCGCCTGGATCGCGAGCGAGGCGTCGGCGCGCTTGGCCTCCTCGAACGCGAGCGAGGGGTGGTCGTCGAGGTGGCGGTCGCGGGCGTGCGCGTAGAAGTCGCGCGTCTGGCCGGGAAGCTCGGTGCGCAGCAGCGGCCACGCGTCGCGGGCGAGGATCTCGCGCTGGAGCGCGAGGACGAGCGGCGCGGCGAGCGTGGTCGAGCGGACGAGGATCTGCTGGCCGGGCTCGACCTCGAGGCAGTAGCCGGCGAGGAGGCGGGCGAAGAGGGAGGGGTCGAGGCTCACGCCCGCAGCGCGGCGAGCGCCTCTTCGGGGTCTGTCCCCAGCTCGGTGGCGAGCGCGCGGACGAGGCGCTCCTGCGGCTCGATCTCGGCGCCGGCGCCCATCACGCCGATCCGCCAGATCTTCCCGGCGAGCGGCCCGGCGCCGGCGGCGATCTCGATCGAGTGCTCGGCGAGGAGCCGCTTGCGAACGCCCTCGACGTCCGTGCCGTCCGGTGGCGTCACGGCGAGGAGCGGGTGGAGCTGCTCGCCCTCGGGCGCCAGGCGCGAGCAGCCGAGGACGTCGAGCGCGCGCACCAGCCGCGCGTGGGCGACCGCGTGGCGCTCCCACCGCGCCTCGAGCCCCTCCTCGTCCACGATCCGCAGCGCCTCGAGCAGCGCGTAGACCATGTTGATCGGCGCGGTGTGGTGATACGCGCGGCCCCCGTCGCCGTCCCAGTAGCCGAGGACGAGCGAGAGGTCGAAGTACCAGGACCGGACCGGGCTCTTGCGGGCGGAGAGTCGTTCCAGGGCGCGCTCGCCGGCCGTGAACGGCGCGAGCCCTGGCGGGCAGTTGAGGCACTTCTGCGTCCCGCTGAACGCGGCGTCCACCAGAGACTCGTCGAGCGACAGCGGCTGGCCGGCCAGCGAGGTGACGCAGTCCACGAGCAGGAGCGCGTCGTGCTCGCGGCACGCCTCGCCGAGCCCGTCGAGCGGCTGGCAGACGCCGGTCGACGTCTCGCCGTGCACGACGAAGAGGGCGGACGTGTCGGGCGTGAGCGCGGCGGTGAGCGAAGCGGGATCGATGGCGCGCCCCCACTCGGCCTCCACCCGCGCGACCTCGGCCCCGTTGCGCGCCAGCTCG
>DASVRH010000134.1:0-1977 GCA_036388715.1 Solirubrobacteraceae bacterium
CGGTCGATCGCAGCGTCGACGGCTTCGAGCGGATTCAGACCGACGTCGCCGTCAACCCCGGCAACAGCGGCGGCCCTCTGCTGAACTCCGAGGGCGAGGTCCTCGGCATCGTGTCGGCGAAGCTCGCCGACCAGGAGGGCATCGCGTTCGCGGTCGACATCGAGTCCGCGCGCGCGGCGGTCGGCGGCGCCCGTGTCGACGCGCCCGGCACCCGCCCCGACGACGGCGGCGGCGGCTCGTCGGGCTATGCCGCGCTGGCCGCGCTGGCCGCGGCCGTTGCCGGCCTCGGCGTGCTGCTGCGACGGCGCCTGCGGCGCGAGCCGGCGCCGCCGGCGGCCGGGGCGCACGCCCCGGCGCCGGTCGAGGAGCCGCTGGTGATCGTGCGGAGGCGCCCCCGCCGGGCCGCCGACGTCGAGATTCGGACCAACCGAGGAACGGAGGACAGATGGACCTGACCGTCGTGGACGCGACCGGCAACAAGACCGAAGAGGTGTCGGTGCCGGGCAATGTGGCGGCCGGCCGCATCGTCGGCAAGCTGGTGCAGCTCATGCAGCTGCCGGCCGTCGGCCCCGACGGCCAGCCGCTCTCCTACAAGTTCCACCACAAGCAGTCCGGGCGTCAGGTGAACGACAACGAGACGCTCGCCGACGCTGGGGTGGGCGAGAACGACGTGCTGCGGTTGGTCGCGGAGATCACCGCCGGCTGAGCGATGACGGCCACGGAGCGACAGCGACTGGACGTCCAGCCCGAGGAGGAGCACGACCGCTACCACCGCCAGACGCTGATCTCGTGGTGGGATCAGGAGCGGCTGCGCGATGCGTCCGTGCTCGTCGTCGGCGCCGGTGCGCTGGGCAACGAGCTCGTCAAGAACCTGGTCCTGACGGGCGTCGGTCGGATCGTCGTCGCCGACCTCGACCGGATCGAGAACTCCAACCTCTCGCGCTGCGTGTTCTTCCGCGCGGGGGACGAAGGCCGCTACAAGGCCGAGGTCGTCGCGGAGCGAGCGTGCGACCTGAACCCGGACGTCGTCGTCGAGCCGATCGTGGGCGACGTCCGCCTCTCGATCGGCCTGGGCACGTTCGCGGACGTCGACCTCGTCCTCGGGGGTCTCGACAACCGCGAGGCGAGGCTGTTCGTCAACCAGGCGTGCTGGAAGACCTCGACGCCGTTCGTCGACGGCGCGATGGAGGGGCTGATGGGCGTCGTGCGCGTCTTCGATCCTCCGGAGAGCGCCTGTTACGAGTGCACGATGAACGAGCGCGATCACGAGCTGATCGCCGCTCGCCGGACGTGCGCGCTGCTGACGCGCGACGACCTGGCTGAGGGCAAGGTGCCCACGACGGCCACGACGAGCGGCGTCGTGGCGGGCCTCCAGGTCCAGGAGGCGATCAAGCTGCTGCACCGCGAGCGGCTCGGACCGCCGGCCCTCGCGGGTGCGGGCTTCCACTTCGTCGGGCTCACCCACGACTCGTACGTCGTCCGCTACCCCCGCCGCGAGGAGTGCCTGAGCCACGACACCTACGACGTCGAGGACGCCGAGGTCTTCTCGCCCACCGCGCCCTTCCGCGAGCTGGTCGCGTGGGCCGAGCGGCAGCTCGGCGAGGGCACCGCGATCGAGCTCGAGCACGAGATCGTCGTGGCCGGCGAGTGCACGCGCTGCGGGGTGCGCGAGGAGATCCTGCGACCGGTCCCCGCGCTCGACGCCGGGCGCGGTCTGTGCTTCGAGTGTCTCGAGCCGTGGCGCCTGGAGTTCGCGCACGCGATCGACCGCGAGTCGCCGCTGCTCGGCCTGACGGCCGTCGACCTCGACCTGCCGCCCGAGGACGTCGTCGTGGCGCGCGCGGGCGCGGATCGCGTGTTCGTTCGGCTGGCGCCCGTCGCCGTCGACACCGCGGGGGCCCCCGCATGATCCGGATCGTCCGCCCGGCCGCGCTCGCCGCGCTGCTCACGCTCGCCGCGACGGCGCCCGCCGCCGCG
>DASVRH010000135.1:0-10532 GCA_036388715.1 Solirubrobacteraceae bacterium
TCGTCGTCCCCTGCGGGCGCGTCGTACCGCCGTTCGGAAGCCCGTACTGCGGGCTGCGGCTGTAGTAGCGCTCGTTCGAGCTGGCCTTCAGGAAGCGGCTGGCCGCGAAGCCCAGCGCGAGACCGCCGGCGATGACCGCCCACGGCTGGCGCCGCGCGAAGTCCTCGACGTCGCTCAGGATCCGGTCGGCGTCGCTGTCGCGCAGGTAGCCGCCGAGGGACTCGACCTTGTCGGCGGCCTGCTCGGCGTACTGCGCCGGCTTGTCCTTGCCCTGCTCGCGCAGCTGCTCGGCGACCGTCCGGATGTCGCTCGCCTGGCCGGCCACCTGCTCGCCCGCCTGGGTCGAGCGCTGGTCGACCTGCTCGCGCAGCCGGTCCTTCGCCTGTCCTGCGGCCTGCTGGGCCTGCTCGCTCGCCTGGCCGGCGAGCTGCTGGGCCTTCTCCTGTGCCTGACCGGCAACCTCGCCGGCCTTGTCGCGGGCCTGGTCGGTGGCGCCTGAGCTCTCGCCCTGGCCGCCTCCGGTGTCGGTCGTACCGACTCCCGGGCCCTGCGTCGGAATCGAAGCCATGCCTCTCCTCTCGTCGCTCGTGGGTGGTCTCTAGCGGGTGGTCTGCTCGGAGCGGGGGCGACCCGTGAGGGGGTCGACGTCGTGCCCGCTGCCGGTGATCGTGTCCGTCGTCTCGACGCGGCGGCCGGTCGTGATGCGGCCCTCGCGGTCGCCGCCGCCGTCGCGGCGGGGGTCGTCGTCCTTGTCGCTCGCGATCGCGGCGAGGATGCCGACGGCGGCCAGCGCGATGTGGAGGATGTTGTCGGCCGGGTTGACCGGGATCAGGCCGAGGACGGTCTCGCCGTCGATCAGGCCGATCAGCGCGACGACGCCGTAGACGATGCCGAACAGCAGCGCGACGGCCTTCGCCGAGGCGCGCTTCGCCGAGGCGCCGAGGAGGAGCAGGCCGGACAGGATGTGGACGATGTTGTGGAAGCCGTTGACCTCGAAGCCGAGGAACGCATCGCCGTCGATGTTGCCGCCCGTGTCGAACGAGCTGTCGAAGAAGAAGCCGAGGATGCCGGCCAGCAGCAGCGCGAGACCCGCGAGCGTGCAGTACCACTGCGCGGGAGTCCGGCCGCGGTCGCGGTGCCTTGCGTCTTCGTAGCCGACGTGTCCGCCGGTGCGGGAGCTTGCGCTCGTTGCCATCTGGGGTGATCCTCCGGAACTGGGTGGTGTGCTCGGGCACGCCGAAGTCCACGCCCGGGAAGGCGCGGCTCACTCCGACCTGCGAGTCGTAGGGCGTCGACGCCGGTGACTTGGCGTCATCACTAGCGCTACCCACCTTTGCGCGGACCGACACGAGACCGGGCGCGGATGTCAGGTGCCTACGCGCCACATCGCTCAGGACTTGTCCTCGAGAACGAAAGAAGCCGCCCGCAGGCGGCTTCATCGAGCTCCGGGGGTGGGACTCGAACCCACAACCTAACGGTTAACAGCCGTTCGCTCTGCCGATTGAGCTACCCCGGATCGTGCCCTTGAGCTACGCCGGATTGATCGGCGGCCCGAGCCGGAAGCTTAGCTGGGCAGCGTCGGGCCCCGCCGCCCGCGTCAGGCGCTGTTGACCGATCGCTCGACCGCCTCGTCGAGCTGCTGGCGGACCTTCTCTATCTCGGCGGCGATCGCGGTCACGCCGGGCTCTCCCGCCTGGCGGGCGGCGTTGCGGCGGCGGGTCAGGCGGCGGAGCTCGAGCTGGAGGCGCTGGGCGTCGAGGGTGGCCGGGGAGGCGACGTCGCGGGAGCGGCGGGCCTCGAGGTCGGAGGCGGCCGAGCGCAGCTCCTCGTCGTCCTCGGGGACGCCGTCGAGCAGCGACTCCGGGTGGTCGTGCACGAGGACGGCGAGGCGGCGGTGGACCGGGGAGGTCAGGTGCTCGTCGACGTCGATCGCGTCGAGCGCCTCCCTCCCCTGCGCCGGGAGCGCCAGGCACTGGGCGAGGAAGGTGCGCTCGATCTCCTCGACCGCGGAGAGGGGGCGGCTGACGCGCCGCGCGGCCTCGGGGACGGGCTGGTGGTCGGGCGGATCGGAGGAGGCGCGGCCACGGGGCGCGCGGCCGTCCGGCGGCGGCGCGTTGCGGTACTGCACGAGGAGCCCGCGCGTCTGGTCGACGGCGAGGTCGACCTTCGACGAGATCAGGTCGAGCACCTCGGACGCGAGCACGGGGTTGCGGATCTCCGCGAACAGCGGCCCGAGCTCGCGCAGGGCGAGGTCCTTGCCGCGCGCGGAGGACAGATCCGCCGTGTCCAAGACCCGCCGGGCGAGGAAGAGCTGCACCTCGACCGCGCGCGAGAACATCGGCTCGACCTCCTCCGGCGACGCCAGGGCGATGTCGGCCGGGTCGCGGCCCTTCGGCAGCTGCACCACGACCAGCGCCAGCTCGTCGCCCGCCACCCGTGCCGCGCGGCGCATCGCCTCCTGCCCCGCCGAGTCGGCGTCCATGGCCAGCCGCGCGAGGGGAGCGAGCATCGCCAGCCGCTTGACCTGCGCGTCCGTCAACGAGGTCCCCATCGAGGCGACGACGTTCTCGAACCCCGCCTGGTGCAGCGCGATGACGTCGGTGTAGCCCTCGACGACGACGATCTCGCGCTTCTTCGCCGCCGCCGACCGCGCGAGGTGCCCGGCGTAGACCTCGTTGCCCTTGTGGAAGAGCCGCGACTCCGGCGTGTTGATGTACTTCGCGCCGCGCTCCTCGCCCATCGCGCGCCCGCCGAAGCCGATGACGCGCCCGCGGAAGTCCCACAGCGGGAACATGATCCGCCCGCGGAAGCGGTCGTAGATCCGGCCCTCGCGGTTCTTCGTCACGAGCCCGGTGTCGACCAGCTCGGCCTCCGAGTAGCCGGCGCGCCGGGAGGCCATCAGGACGCGATCCCACGCCGACGGCGAGTAGCCGACGCGGAACTTCTCGAGCGCTTCGCGGGAGAGCCCGCGACCGGCGAGGTACTCGCGCGCGGCCGACGCCTCGGGCGCCTCCCACAGGACGCGCTCGTAGTACGACGCGGTCCGGTCGAGCAGGGAGAGCAGCCGCTGGCGCGCCGCGCGGCGCCGGGCCTCCTCCGGATCCTCCTCGGCGACCTGCAGCTCGACCCCGTAGCGGTCGGCGAGCAGCTCGATCGCCCCGACGAAGTCCACGCCCTCCGTCTCGCGCACGAACGAGATCGCGTCGCCCCCCGCCCCGCACCCGAAGCAGTGGTAGAGCTTCTTCAGCGGGTCGATCCCGAACGACGGCGTCCGCTCGTCGTGGAACGGGCAGAGCCCCTCGAAGCGCGCGGCGCCCGCCCGCCGCAGCTCGGTCCGCGACCCGACGAGGTCGACCATGTCGATCGCGTCGCGGACGCGATCGATCGAGTCCTCGGTGTAGCGGGCCATCAGGCGACGAACCCGTCCGGCACCGACAGCTCGCTGAACAGCCGCGTCGCGAACCGGTCCGTCATCCCGGCGATGTAGTCCGTGACGCGCTGGCCGAGGTCGGACTCTACCGACGGCGGCAGCTGCTCGGGCCGCGTCACGTACTCCTCGAACAGCGCCCGGATGACGCGCTCGACCTTCGACGCCTCCCGCCGCGCGGCGGGCGCCACGTACACGCGCTCGAACATGAAGTCGCGCAGCTCCGACATCGCGGGCCCGACGACCGGCCCCTGCACGATGTCCCCCGCGACCGCCGAGTGCTCGACCAGGTCGTGTACCAGCGTGTCGATCCGCGTCGAGCCGTCGGGGCCGAGGCAGGCGATCGCGTCGCCCGGGAGGTCGGCCTCGCGCAGGACCCCGGCCCGCAGCGCGTCGTCGATGTCGTGGTTGATGTAGGCGACGCGGTCGACGACCCGGACGATCCGCCCCTCCAGGGTCGACGGCATCGGCGCGCGACCCGAGTGGCAGAGGATCCCGTCGCGCACGCTCGCACAGAGGTTCAGCGGCTCGAGCACGGTCACGACGCGCAGCGAGTGCTCGTAGTGGCGGAACTCCCGGCCGAAGCGCTCACGCAGGCACGCGTCGAGCGCGGCCTCGCCGATGTGCCCGAACGGCGGATGGCCGAGGTCGTGCCCCAGGCCGATCGCCTCCGTGAGGTCCTCGTTGAGGTCGAGCGCCCGCGCGACGGTGCGCGAGATCCCCGTGACCTCGAGGGTGTGGGTCAGGCGGGTGCGGAAGTGGTCGCCCTCGGGCGCCACGAAGACCTGCGTCTTGTGCTTCAGGCGCCGGAAGGACTTGGAGTGGACGATGCGGTCGCGGTCGCGCTGGAACGGGGTGCGCAGGCCGCAGTCGTCCTCCGGAACCACCCGATCGGCCGGATAGGAGCGTGCCGCGAGCGGAGACAGGGAAGACTCCTCCCATGCGCGACGCCGGGGGGCGAAATCGGAGGCGACGGATCGCGGGGCGGCAGTGTCCACGGGAGGGATTCTGTCAACCGGGGCGGACCATGAGGTTCTGCCTGCTCATCGCACTCATAGTGCTGGCGCTCCCCGCGCTCGCCCCCGCCGAGGACCCGCCGCTCGTCAACTGGCCGGCCCTCCTCCCCGCCCTCGCCCCGCCGTTCACCGAGAGCACGTTCGAGACGTGTCGCGACGGGTCGCCGCGCTGCCTGGACCACACGCTCGCCGAGCTGCGCCGGCGGATCGACCACCACGACACGGCGTGCAGCGACAACGCCCTCTTCCCGCGCAACTACCAGGTGGTCACGCGCGTCTACCAGCGCCTCGCGGGCACCGGCTTCTTCGCCGACGACGCGTACGTCGCCCGCGAGGACGCGATCTTCGCCGAGCTCTTCTTCGCCGCCGAGGACGCCTGGGCGCGCGGCGAGCACGACAAGGTGCCCGAGGCGTGGCGGATCGCGTTCGACGCGGCGGACAACAAGGAGGTCCAGGGCGCGGGCAACCTGCTGCTCGGCATCAACGCCCACGTCCAGCGCGACCAGCCGTTCATGATCGCCGGCCTGGGCCTCGTGGACCCGCAGGGCCGCAGCCGCAAGGCCGACCACGACAAGTTCAACGAGCTGCTGAACACCGCCTACGATGACGTCATCGCGCAGGCGATCGAGTGGGACGACCCCGACCTCGCGAACTACGACGTCCCCGGCACGAAGGCCGACGACTTCGGCCTCTTCCAGATCATCGCGACGTGGCGGGAGGGCGTCTGGCGCAACGCCGAGCGCCTCGTGCGCGCGCAGTCCGACGAGGAGCGCAAGCTGGTCGCGGAGTCGATCGAGCGCAACGCCGCCGAGTGGGCGAGCTGGATCCGGCGCGAGTTCCAGTACGGCGGCCCCTTCACGCGGGAGAGGCGCGACGCGCTGTGCGCGAAGCGGGCCGAGCGCGCGGCCGCCGACCGGGCGGCGATGGCGCGCGAGGACTCCGGGCAGGAGGTGCGCTGCCAGGCGATCGGCGTGAGGACCCTCCGCGTGACGACGCGCGGGCGACGGGCGAGGGTCCGCGGCAGCGTGATGTGCGACCCGACGCCGGTGAGCATCGCGGTGACGCGCCGCGGCGGGAAGCCGCGCTGGAACCGCAAGCCCGCCCGCATGCGCTTCAGCCACACCTCGCGGCGGCTGAGGCCGGGGCGCTACGTCGTGCGCGTGAGGGTGGCCGGCGCCGGGACGCGGCGCCGGGCGATCACGATCCGCTAGCGGCGCGGACGGCGGCCTGCGCCGCGGCGACCCGCGCGACGGGCACGCGGTAGGGCGAGCACGAGACGTAGTCGAGCCCGGAGTTGTGGAAGAAGTCGATCGAGTCCGGGTCGCCGCCGTGCTCGCCGCAGATCCCGAGCTTGAGCTCCGCCTTCGCCGACCGCCCGAGCCACGCGGCCATGCGGACGAGCTGGCCGACGCCCGGGCTGTCGAGCGTCTCGAACGGCGAGCGGTCGAGGACCTTCAGCTCGATGTAGCGCGCGAGGATGCGGCCCTCGATGTCGTCGCGCGAGAAGCCGAGCGCGGTCTGCGTCAGGTCGTTGGTGCCGAAGGAGAAGAAGTCGGCCTGCGAGGCGATGAGGTCCGCGCGCAGGCACGCGCGCGGCAGCTCGATCATCGTCCCCACCAGATAGTCGGTCCCGCGCACCAGGCCGTGGGCCTCGCCGACGCGCTCCACGAGCCCGCGCACCAGCTCGAGCTCGCGCTCGTAGGCCACGAGCGGGACCATGACCTCGACGTGCGGCGCCTCGCCCCCGCGCTCGCGCACCGCGGCGGCGGCGCCGAAGATCGCCTCGACCTGCATCTCGTAGAGGTCAGGCGTGAGCAGCCCGAGCCGGATGCCGCGCGTGCCGAGCATCGGGTTGGCCTCCTCCCACAGGCGCACCTGCTCGAGCGTGCGCTCGAGCCGCGGCAGGTCGTCCGACACCTCGATCCGCGCGCGCTCGACCTGGTTCTCGACGTCGCGGCGGTGCGGGAGGAACTCGTGCAGCGGCGGGTCGAGCAGGCGGATCGTGACGGGCAGCCCCGCCATCGCCTCGAAGAGCCCCTCGAAGTCGGTCTGCTGCAGCGTCCGCAGCCGCGCGAGCGCGTCGCGGCGCTCCTCGTCGCTCTCGGCCAGGATCGCCTCGACCATCCGCTCGTGGCGCTCGGCGCCGAAGAACATGTGCTCGGTGCGGCACAGGCCGATCCCCTCCGCCCCGAACGCGCGCGCCTTGCCCGCGTCGTCCGGCGTGTCGGCGTTCGTGCGGATGCCGAGCGTGCGCAGCTCGTCGGCCCAGTCGAGCACGCGGTGGAAGTGCTCGGAGACCTCGGGCTCGATCAGCGGCACGTCGTCGGTGGTGACGCGGCCTGTCGTCCCGTCGATGGCGATCTCGTCGCCCGCGCGCAGCGTCGTCCCGTTCACGCGCACCTCGCCGTCGGCCAGGTCGATCTCCAGCGACGCCGCGCCGGTCACCGCGGGCCGCCCCATCCCGCGCGCGACGAGCGCCGCGTGCGACGCCTTGCCGCCCTCGCTCGTGAGGATTCCCTGCGCCGCGTCGAAGCCCGCGACGTCGTCGGCCTCGGTGAACGGCCGCACGAGGATGACCTGGCGCCCCTCGCCCGCCGCGGTGACGGCGTCGTCGGCGGTGAAGACGATCTCGCCCTTCGCCGCCCCCGGCGAGGCCGCCACGCCGCTGGCGAGCACGTGGTACTCGACGTCGGGATCGAACGTCGGGTGCAGCAGCGCGTCGAGCGACTCCGCGTCGATCGTCGCGATCGCCTCGGCCTTCGTCAGCAGCCCCTCGTCGACCGCGTCGCACGCGAAGCGCACCGCCGCCTGCGCCGGGCGCTTGGCGTTGCGCGTCTGGAGCATGTAGAGGCGCCCCTCCTCCACGGTGAACTCCGTGTCCTGCATGTCCTTGTAGTGGCGCTCCAGCGTGCGCAGGATCTCCATCAGCTCGGCGTGCGCCTCGGGCATCCAGTCGCGCAGCTCGCGGATGTCGCGCGGCGTCCGGACGCCGCTCACCACGTCCTCGCCCTGCGCGTTGGGCAGGAAGTCGCCGCTCGGCTCGGGCTCGCCCGTCACCTCGTCGCGGCTGAACGCCACGCCGCTGCCCGACGTCTCCCCCTTGTTGCCGAACACCATCTGCTGGACGTTGACCGCCGTGCCCCAGTCGTCGGGGATCCGGTTCAGCCGCCGGTAGGTGACGGCGCGCTCGCCGTTCCACGACTCGAACACCGCGCGGATCGACTGGCGCAGCTGCTCGCGCGGGTCGTCGGGGAAGTCGTAGAAGCCCTTGAAGGCGCTCGTCAGCTCGCGCAGGGCGTCGACGTCGAGCTCGGTGTCCTCGCGCACGCCGCGCGCCTCCTTGACGCGCTTGATCTCGTCCTCGAAGCGCTCGCCGGCGACCCCGCGCACGACGTTGCCGAACATCTGGACGAAGCGCCGGTAGGAGTCCCACGCGAAGCGCTCGTTGCCCGTCTTGGAAGCGAGGCCCTCGACCGAGCGGTCGTTCAGCCCGAGGTTGAGGACGGTGTCGAGCATCCCCGGCATGGACTCCCGCGCGCCGCTGCGGACGCTGACGAGCAGCGGGTCGGCGTCGTCGCCCAGCCGCTTGCCCGCGCGCTCCTCCAGCCGCGCGAGCGCCTCGCCCACCTGGTCCTCCATCCCGTCGGGCTCGGCGCCGTCGCGCATGTAGGCCACGCACGCCTCGGTGGTGATGGTGAAGCCGGCCGGGACGCGCTCCTGCCCGAGGACGCGCGTCATCTCCGCGACGTTCGCGCCCTTGCCGCCGAGCAGGTCGCGCATCTCGCGCGACCCCTCGCTGAAGTCCAGCACCCACTTCGACATCGGCGGCGGACCCTACCCGGTCAATGCGGGCCGCAGACGCAGGTGCGCGTGGTGCTCGACGGTCTCCAGAATGGCCCGCTCGGCCTGGCGCAGCGCGCGCGGCGGGGTGCCCTGCGGCGCCTCGGCCAGCGGCCGGCCCAGCGCCTCGACCATGAAGGCGTGCGCCGCCTCGTCGAGGGGGAACGCCGCGCCCTCGCACGCCCCGCACACCACCCCGCCGGCGGCGCCGCTGAAGCCGCTGATGTGATCGCCCTCGCCGCACACCGCGCACCCCGCGAGGTGCGGCGCCAGGCCCGCGGCGAGCAGCAGCTTGAGGCGGAAGGCCAGGCGCCCGGGCTCGGCGGCGAGCGCCACGTCGCCGTCGAGCAGCGCGAGCTGGTTGGCGAGGAGGTGGAAGACGGCGGGGTTGGGCTCGGACGTCTCGAAGAGCCGCCCGACGGCGTCGCAGGCGCGGGCGGCGGCGTCGAGGGCCTGGGCGTCGGTGCGGAGGTTGCCGTGGGGCGCGACCGTCTCGGCGCTCGTGACCGTCAGGAGGTCGCTGCGGCCCTCGTAGAGCACGAGGTTGACGCGGAAGAACGGCTCCAGCCGGCCACCGAAGCGGCTCTTCGCGCGGCGCACGCCCTTCGCGATCGCGCCCACTCTCCCGCGGTGCGGGGTATAGAGGTGGAGGATGCGATCCGCCTCGCCATATCGCATGGAGCGCAGGACGATCGCCTCGGTCTTGACGGAGCCGGCCATCGCTACCCTGGAAAAGGTATGAACGACATCGTCGTGTACACGACAGACCCGTGTTCCTTCTGCAACAGGGTCAAGCAGCTTCTAGGGGCGCGCGGCATCGAGTACACCGAGGTCAATCTCGCACGCGACCCGGCCGGACGGGCCCAGCTGGTCGAGAAGACCGGGATGATGAGCTTCCCGCAGGTCGTCGTCCGCGGCGAGGTCCTGGGCGGGTTCCAGGAGACGCTCCAGGCCGACCAGAGCGGCCGCCTGCGCGAGCTGCTCGCCGCGGCCTAGCTAGGCGGTCAGCGCCGCCGCCGGCTCGGCCGCCCCGCGCGGTCGCGCGTCGACGGCGGCCTCGGGCACGAGGATGCTCCGGGCCAGCAGCATCCGGACCGCTCGCAGCACGTCGTGGCGCAGCCGGTCCTCGCCGACGGACGGGTGGCGCGCCTTCAGCGTCTCGAGCGCCTCGCCGGGCGTTGCCGCCCCCATGACGACCGCGGCCGTGGCGTTCAACCGCGTCATGGTCTCGGTGGGCCGGCAGTGGACGAAGCGGCCGCCGTCCCCGGCGTCGGTCCATCGCACCTCGCCGAGCCGGTAGCGCCTGCCCAGCGCGAGGTCGCGGACGAAGGCCTCCGCGTCCTCGACCGTCGCGCGCACCGGCGCGGGCCTGAGGCGGTCGGCGCCCCGGCCGCCCGGCGTGGGCTCGACGGCCGGCGCGATCGGCGCGTCCTCGTCGAGGTACGGCACGACGGCGGCCTTGTTCAGCTCGCTGCGGCGCCGGACGGCGTCGATCCAGCCGCGCACCTCCGGGCCGTCCCACCGCTCGCGGATCTGCTGCCACGCCGGCGTCAGGCCGTCGCGCACGTGACCGAACGAGAACGGCACGGACGACGAGATGCGCACCACGCCGTCGGGACGGACGAGGAACGTCGCCGGGGCCGCGAGCAGCGGGTCGAAGCCGTCGCTGTCGCCGCCGCGCAGCTGGATCGACATCGCGGGCTCGTAGCGCTCGCGCGCGCGCTCGACCACGGCCGCGACGCCGTAGCGGTCGACGAGCCAGTCCCCGCCCCGCGCGGCGGCTCCGATCAGGCTGACCGGCGCCAGGTGGACCGCGGGCACCCCGAGCTCCCAGAACAGGTCGAGCGAGCGCTCCACCTCGTGGTGGTTCTCCGGCGTCACGACCTGGACCGCGCGCGCCGGCACCCCGCGCTCGAGCAGCCGGGAGGTGGCCAGCACGGCTCGCCGCCAGCTGCCGGGAACGCCGCGGGCGGCGTCGTGTCGCTCGGCCGTGGCCCCGTCGATCGAGATGAAGACGTGGAGGCCGGCGAGACGCGCCATCCGGTCGGCGACGTCGTCGTCGACGAACCAGCCGTTCGTGTTGAGGTAGATCGCGACGCCGGCGGCGTCGAGGCGCTCGAGGACCTCGAAGGCGAGGTCGCGGCGCAGGAACGGCTCGCCGCCGGTGACGACGGCCTCGAGCACCCCGGCCTCGATCGCGTCGTCGACGACGCGCAGCCACTCGTCGTCGGTCAGCTCGGGCGTGCGCG
>DASVRH010000136.1:0-12738 GCA_036388715.1 Solirubrobacteraceae bacterium
GCCGACCGCGCTCGACAGCGCGGCGGCCGCGTCGGCGCCGGTCGAGGCGACGACGCGCGCGGTGAACGTCGAGGCGTTCATCCCGTGCTCGGCCGCCGAGATCCAGTAGGCGTCGATGGCCTTGACGTGGTCGGGGTCGGCCTCGCCGCGCCAGCGGATGAGGAACCGCTCGGGGATCGAGGTCCCGCGGTCGACCGCCGTCTGCGGGACGGGCGGCCGGCCGGTGCCGCGGGCCGACTGCGCGACGAAGCTCAGGGCCATCACCGAGGCGCGCGCGAGGTCGTCGCGCAGCTGCTCGTCGGTGACGTCGATGACCTGCTGGAAGCCCCACTCGGGGGCGAGCATCGCGAGCGCGGCCTGGACGTCGACGCGGGGGTCGCCGGAGCGGACGGTCAGCGGCCACGGCTCGGCCGGCGGCAGCCCGGGATCGAAGCTGCCGTCGACCAGCAGGCCCCAGACCTTCTCGTACGGGACCTTGCCGACGAGGTCCTCGATGTCGACGCCGCGGTAGCGCAGCGCGCCGCCTTCCTTGTCCGGCTCGGCGATCTCCGTCGCGAAGGCGACGACGCCCTCGAGGCCGCTCTGTACGTCGGAGGTGTCAACGGTCGCGCTCATGGTTGAGCAGGGTACGCGGCAAGGCGCCGCGCCCTCGCCTCGGCGCGCTCCACCTCGTCCTCCTCGAGCGGGCGCAGAACCCACCAGCCGGCGACCGGCGCGACGGCGATGATCAGGTAGGCGGTGGCGAACGAGGTGGCGCCGGCCAGCGCGCCGAACAGCGGCGAGGCGACCGCGCCCAGCACGGAGACGAGGGTGTTCTGCAGGCTCATCGCGGTGCCCGCCTTCGCGCGGCCGGAGATCTCGGCGGCGATGGTGAAGCTCAGCCCGTTCCAGCTCGACATCGCGGCGCCGCCGATCACGAGCAGCGGGACGAGGACCTCGAGCGGCGCGTCGTTGAGCAGCGCCGCCAGGGCGACCAGCGCGGCGCCCGCGATGCCCGCCCCGCGCAGCGGCGCGATGCGGCGCTCGTAGCGGTCCGACAGCCGGCCGATGACGATGCGCGCCACGGCGCTCGTGACCTGGATCGCGGCGAGCACCGCCGCCGCGGCGCCGAGGCCGACGCCGTGCTCGTCGTGGAGGAAGAGGACGACGAAGCCGATGATCGCCGCCTGGGCCATGACGAACAGGCCGCTGCCGATGCCCAGGCGCCAGATGCGCGGGTCCTTCGTGGGCGGCGGGGCGTGGAAGCCGGGCGGCGGGTCGGCGGGCGGCGGGTCGCGCAGCCAGATCGCGCCGGCGATCGCGGCGACGAGCGTGAACCCCGCGAGCGTGAGCAGGGCCTCGCGCAGGCTCGCGGCGATGGCGATCGCGGGCAGCGAGAGCGCGGCGAGCGCGCCGCCCAGCGGGATCGCCGTCTGGCGGATGCCGAGGACGAAGCCGCGCTCCGAGCGCCCGAACCAGCCCATCACGGCGCGGCCGGTCGCGCCCGTCGCGCTGGCGGCGAACAGGCCGGTGAGGAAGAGGCCGGTGAGCAGGACGGCGAAGCTGCTCGACGTCGCCGCGAGGACGAGCGCGCCCGCCGTCAGCAGCAGGCCGCCGCCGAGGACCGGCCGCTCGCCGGTGCGGTCGGCGAGCGCCCCCCAGGGCACGAGCCCGATCGTCATGCCGGTCGCCAGCGCGCCGAAGACGAAGCCGACCTCGCCGAGCGACAGGTCGAACGTGTCGCGGAACTCCGGCCCGAGCGCGGGGAGCCCCTGGCGCAGGACGCCCACGACCGCGGTGCCCAGGCACCCGATCGCGAGGACGACCCAGCGATAGTTGCTCACACATTCAAAGTAGCCTCCCGCACATGGACGACCTCCTCTTCCGGCCCGCCCACGAACTCGCCGCGCTCGTCCGGGAGGGTGAGGTGTCGTCGCGCGAGCTGGTGCAGGCCTCGCTCGATCGCATCGAGGAGGTCGGCCCGACGGTCAACGCGTTCGTCGACGTCTTCGCCGAGGAGGCGCTCGCCGCCGCCGACGGCGTCTCGAGCGGCGACGAGCGACCGCTGGCCGGCGTGCCGATCGCGATCAAGAACAACGTCCCGATGGCGGGCAAGCGGCTCACGTTCGGCTCGAACTTCATGGGCGACTTCGAGGTGCCGTTCGACCACAACGTCGTCACGCGACTGCGCGGCGCCGGGGCGATCGTCGTCGGCACGACGACGCTGCCCGAGTGGGGCATCCAGCCGGTCACCGAGACGCGGCGCTTCGGCGCGACGCGCAACCCGTGGGCGACGGACCGCACGCCCGGCGGCTCGTCGGGCGGCGCCGCCGCGGCGGTCGCGTCGGGGATGGTCCCGCTCGCGCACGGCAACGACGGCGGCGGCTCGATCCGGATCCCCGCCGCGTGCTGCGGGCTCGTCGGCCTGAAGCCGGCGCGCGGGCGGATCTCGCAGGCGCCCGCCGTCGGCGAGCAGTTCCTCTCGACCGACGGGGTCCTGACGCGGACCGTGCGCGAGACGGCGCTGGCGCTCGACCTGCTCGCCGGCCCGGTCGTCGGCGACGCGTCCTGGGCGCCGCCCCCGCCGGAGCCGTTCGCCGAGGCGGCGGCGCGCGAGCCGGGGCGGCTGAAGATCGCGCTCGCCATCGACCCGCCGCTCGAGGGCGTCGAGCTCGACGCCGACTGCGAGGCCGCCGCCCGCGACGCCGCGGCGCTGCTCGAGTCGCTCGGCCACGAGGTCGAGGAGGTCGGGACGCTCGTGCAGCCGCGCGAGGTCATGGCCACGTTCACCGCCGTGTTCGGGCCGATGAACTGCGGGCAGATGGCGGTCGGCGTCGCCGTCAACGGGCGCGACCCGAACGAGGACGACATGGAGCGCCTCAGCCTGTGGCTGTGGGAGCGCAGCCGCTCGATCGACGCCGTCACCGCCTACGGCGCGATGGTCCAGCTCCAGGCCGTGGCGCGCACGATCGTCAGCTGGGCCGCGCCGTACGACGCCGTCCTCACCCCCGCGCTCGCGCAGCCGCCCGTGAGGATCGGCGAGCTCGACCCCGACGACCCCGACCCGCAGGACGTCTTCACCCGCGCCGGCGCGTTCACGCCGTACGCGGCGATGGGCAACATCACCGGCCAGCCCGCGCTCGTCCTGCCGACGTCACAGCGGGAGGACGGCCTGCCGATCGGCGTGCACCTCGTGGGCCGCCCGGCGCAGGAGGGCCCGCTGCTCGCGCTCGCCGCGCAGGTCGAGGCGGCCCGCCCGTGGGCCGACCGCCGGCCGGCGCTCTAAGCCGCCGCCGCGAGCCGCAGCTCGCTGACGACCGACGCCGCGAGGTCGCTGAGGATCTTCACCTGCTCGGTCGTCCACACGCGCGGCTTGTGGTCGATCACGCAGAGCGTGCCGAGCGCGTGGCCGTCCGCGGTGATGAGCGGCACGCCGAGGTAGGCGATGACGTCGAGGTCGCGGATCGCCGGGTTCGTCCTGAGGACCGGGTGCTCGCGCGCGTCGGAGACGATCAGCGGCTCGCGCGCGACGATCGCGTGCTGGCAGAACGAGTGCGAGATCGGGGTGCCTCCCTCGCTCGCCCACGGCTCCTTGTCCACGCCGATGCAGCCGGCGAAGAGCTGGCGGTCCTCGTCGACGAGCGTGACGAGGCCGACGGGCGCGGCGAGGACGCGCGAGGCGACGTCGGCCAGCCGGTCGAGGGCCGGGCGCCGGCGCCCCTCCATGAGCGTCCTGACGACGCCGAGCCGGCCCGGCTCGCGGAGGTCGGCCGCGACCACGTCGCCGTCGCCCTTGCGCTCCTCCCGCAGCGCGCCGCCGGCGATGCGCTCGATCGAGAGCCGCGTCTCGGGCTCCTCGCGCTCGGCCGCCAGGTGGGCCAGGCGCAGGATCGCCGCGTCGCGGACGAACTGGGCGGAGCTGACGCCCTGGGTCGCCGCCTCTCGCTCCAGAAGCGCCCAGAGGTCGTCGCCGAAGCGGACCGTGGTCGCGCGCATGGGCATGGTCGTGGACCATAGCGGCGTCCGGATGCGATGTCGAGTCGCCGCTCATCCGTCATCCTTACGGATGATTCTCCGGTATGCGGTTGCGCATCCGATATCGCATGGTGTAGCTTGCGCCAGGATGGACCTGCGGGAGCCCTCCACCTTCAGCCGCATCTACTCCGAGCACGCCGGCGAGGTCGAGGCGATCGCCCGCCGCGTCGTGGGCTGCACCGCGCAGGCGCAGGACGTCACGCACGACGTCTTCCTGCGCCTCTGGCTCAACCCGGGCACCTTCGACCCCGCGCGCGGCGACGTCGGCAAGTACCTGCGGATGCTCGCCCGCAGCCGCGCGATCGACGCGACCCGCACCCGCGGCGCAGCCGGCCGCGCGAGCGAGCGGCTGCGCGAGAGCGCGCCCGAGCCCGTGGCCGGGCCCGCCGAGCCCCGCGGCGACGAGCGCGAGCGGCTCGTCCGCGCGCTGCGCAGGCTGCCGGGCCCGCAGCGCGAGGCGCTCGTCCTCTCCTACTGGGCCGACCTGCGCGACCACGAGGTCGCCCACCACGCGGGCGTCCCGCTCGGCACGGCGAAGAGCCGCATCCGCCTCGGCCTGCGCCGCCTGCGCGACGACGCCGAGCTCCTCACCGCCTAGCGGGTCCCGAGCACCGCGGCCATCGGGCGCGGCGTCACGCCGAGCGCCTCGGCGTCGGCCGTCCCCTTGCGGCTCGTCATCGAGACCTCGAGCAGCTCGGCCTCGTCCCACGTCGCCGGCGTCTTGGACTTCATCAGCGTCTCGGCGGTGCGCAGCGTCGCGCGGACCACCGGCCCGGGCACGCGCACCCGCGGCCGCTCGCGGCCTGACGCGCGGCTGATCAGCGCGACCATCCGCTCGTGGCTGAGCGTCTCCGGCCCGGCCAGCTCGAAGCGCCGGCGGCGCTCGCCGTCCCCGTCGCCGTCGCCGAGCACCGACATCACGCAGTCGGCGGCGTCCTCGGCCCAGATCGGCTGGTAGAGCGCGGTCCCGCGGCCGGGGACGGGCATGAGCGGCAGCAGCGACAGGCGCCCGACGAGCTGGACGTAGCGGTCCGACGGCGAGTAGACGATCGACGGCGCGAAGACCGTCGTGCGCAGCGAGGACTCGCGGACGGCCTGCTCGGCCAGGGCCTTGGAGCGCAGGAAGCGCGTGCGGTCGTGGGTCGTCGCGCCGAGCGCGCTGAAGAAGACGAAGTGCTCGACGCCGGCGCGCTCCGCCGCCTGCACGAGGCGCCACGTCGAGATGCCGTTCAGCTCCTCGATCGAGCCCTGCGGCTGGTCGCGGATGGAGGCGGCGAGGTGGACCACCGTGCGCACGCCGCGCAGCGCGTTGCGAAACGACGGCGGGTCGGCGAGGTCGCCGAGCGCGATCTGCACCCGCACGCGGTCCGCGCCCAGGCGCCGCGGGTCGCGGACCAGGCAGCGCACCGCCTCGGCCTCGGCGGTCAGCCGGCGCAGCAGGGCGGTCCCCACGACGCCCGTCGCTCCTGTGAGAAGGATCACGCTGAGCTCAGAACCAATGCCGCTGCTCCTCCCAGGGATCAGCGTCGTTGTGGTAGCCGTTGAGCTCCCAGAACCCCTGGCGGTCCTCGGTCAGCACCTCGAGCCGGCGCAGGAACTTGGCCGACTTCCAGAAGTACCGCTTGGGGACGAGCAGCCGCGCGGGCGCGCCGTGGTCGTGCTCGAGCGGCTCGCCGGCGTACGTGTGGGCGACGAGGACGTCGTCGTCAAGCAGCGCGGAGACGGGCAGGTTCGTCGTGTATCCCCCGTCGGAATGGGCCAGGACGTGGGTTCCGGTCGGCTTCACCCGCGCGCGCTCGAGCAGGTCGCGGACGCGGACGCCGCGCCACGTCGTGTCGAGCTTGGACCACCGCGTGACGCAGTGGATGTCGGTCGTCAGCTCGTGCTGGGGCAGGGCCAGCAGCTCGTCCCAGCGCAGCGCGAACGGGGCCTCGACCTCGCCGTCCACGGACAGCGACCAGGTTTCCAGGTCGAAGGGCGGGTTCGGCCCGTAGGTGAGGACCGGGAAGCGCTCCGTGACGTACTGGCCGGGCGGGATCCTCATCGATCCTTACTGTAGATTGCCGCCCCCTATGGCGTACGTGATCGCAGAGCCCTGCATCGGCACGAAGGACAACTCCTGCGTGGAGGTCTGCCCTGTCGACTGCATCCACCCGACTCCCGACGAGCCCGACTACGACAAGGTCGAGATGCTGTACATCGACCCCGAGGAGTGCATCGACTGCGATGCCTGCGTCGAGGCCTGCCCGGTGGACGCCTGCTTCGCCGAGGACCAGCTCCCCGAGGAGTGGTCCAACTACGCCAAGATCAACGCCGAGTACTACGGCAACAAGTAGGCGCGGCCTTCGCTAGCCCGCCATCGGGAGGCTCGCGCCCGCGACCGGGCGCTCCTCCTGCGGCAGGTCGCCGCCCACCTGGTTGACGGCGAGCAGCGGCAGCGCCGGCGGGGGCGCCATCGCGATCAGCCCGCGCGCGGCCTGGTGGACCGCGACGGCCGCCGGGTCGTCGGCGTCGGTGATGGTGAGCGGCACGCCCGCGTCGGCCTGCTCGCGCAGCGGCATCGTCAGCGGGACCTTGCCGAGCAGCGGCACGTCGAGCTCGTCGGCCAGCGCCTGGCCGCCGCCCTCGCCGAAGATCTGGAAGCGCTCGCCGCCCGGCGTGGTGAAGCCGGACATGTTCTCGACGACGCCCGCGATGTCGAGGTTGACCTTGCTCGCCATCTCCGCCGACCGGCGGGCGACCGTCTGCGCCGCGGGCTGGGGCGTCGTGACGAGCAGGAACTGCGCCTGGGGCAGCAGCTGCGCGAGCGTCATGGAGACGTCGCCGGTGCCCGGCGGCAGGTCGACGAGCAGGTAGTCGAGCTCGCCCCACGCGACGTCCTCCAGGAACTGGGTCAGCGCCTTGTGGAGCATCGGCCCGCGCCAGACGACGGCCGAGTTCTCCTGCACGAAGAAGCCGATCGACATGACCTTCAGGCCGTGGGCCTCGAGCGGGACGATCTTGCGGGCCTCGTTGACGCGCGGGCGGTCGTTGCCGAGGCCGAGCATGCGCGGGATCGAGTAGCCCCAGACGTCGGCGTCGAGGACGCCGACCTTCTTGCCCTCGCCGAGCAGCGCCGCCGCGAGGTTGACGGTCAACGTCGACTTGCCGACGCCGCCCTTGCCCGAGCCGACGCAGATGACGTTCTGCACCATGGCCAGCGCGCCCTCCGGCAGCCCGCCGCGCCCGAGCTTGCGCTGGAGCGCCTGCTTCTGCTGGTCGTTGAGCACGTCGAACGCGACGTCGACCTTCGTGACGCCCTCGAGCGGCTGGACGGCGTTGACCACGCCCTGCTGGAAGTGGCTGCGGATCGGGCAGCCCGGCGTGGTCAGCGAGACCATGACCTCGACGCGGCCGTCGTCGTGGATCTCGATCGACCGGACCATGTCGAGGGCGACGATCGAGTCGCGCAGCTCGGGGTCGATGACGGCCTCGAGGGCGTGCAGGATCTCTTCGCGGGTCGGCATGACCAACAGAGTAGGGCGGCTAGCGCAGATCGACCGTTCCGCGCTTCCGGCCCGCCCGCACGGTGACCGTCGCCCCGCCGCGCCAAGACAGGCCACGGAGGGTCACGACGCCGAACCGCGGGCCGGTCCGGGCCCGGCCGCGCCCGCGCAGGCGGCCGTCGAAGCCCCGGACGACGACGGTGACGGCCGGGCAGCCGCAGTCGAAGACCATGACCCTCAGGGCGCCGCCCGGCAGCCGGTGCAGGCGGATGCGCGAGGTGAGCAGCTCGACCAGCTCGCAGCCGTCGAGCACGTCGACCGGCCGCGCGTGCTCGACGCGATCGAGCCTGCCCCTTCCGCAGTCCACCGTGTCCCCCTGGCCGTCGGGGCGGTTGCACGTGAGCAGGTCCTCCTCGGTCTCGCCGGTCGGACACGTCCGCGCGTCGGTGACGAGACGGTCGTTGCCGCGGCCGCCGGAGAGCCGGTCGCTGCCGTAGCCGCCGATCAGCATGTCCGGCCCGGCGCCGCCCACGAGCACGTCGGCGCCGTCGTAGCCGTCCAGCACGTCCTCGCCCGGGCGCCCGCGGAGGCGGTCCCCGCCGCGTGTCCCGAGCACGCTCTCGAAGCGGGCCAGCGTCGCGGCGCCGTCGAGCGTGCCCGCGGCCAGGTCGACGACCACGGGCAGGGTGCGGGAGGCGAGGTTCAAGCGGTCGAAGCCGGGTCCTCCGTCGGCGCGATCCGACGGCCCATCGCCGAGGCGCACCTCGTCCTGGCCCGCGCCGGCGCTCACGACGTCGGCGCCGGCGCCGGCGTCGAGGAGGTCGTCGCCGGCCGACCCCTCGATCGCGTCGCTCCCGCCGCCGGAGGTCACCTCCGCCGGCTGGCCGACGAGCGTCACCCGGTCGTCGCGCGCGCCGGTGAACACGCGTGCGCGGAGGTGCGACCGCGGACACACCGCCTCGCGGGGCCCCACGCTGCGGCACCCGTCGATGACGCGGACGTCGGCGAGCGCGTCGCGGACGTGGACGCCGTCGGGCTCGAGCTCCAGCACCACGTCCGAGGGCGCGTCGGGTTCCCCGCTCACCTGAGTGAGCGGCCCGCTGCACTCGTCGCTGTACTTGCCGGTGCAGAAGACGCCGAACTGGACCGTGGTCGCGGACGCCGGCGGCGCCCCCGCGGCCGCGGCGACCGCTGCGAGCAGGATGAGCGCACAGGGCTTCATCACCGTGCTTCAACGTAGGCCGCCGCGCGATGTAGCGACGGTTAAGAGCAACCGCCGAGGCACCCGGAGGCGCCTCGGCGGCGAGGGAGGAGAGGGTGCTCCCCACCGGGCGGACCCGGTAGGCCTTGCGCGACGTGGCCCTCTCGGTGGCCGTCCCCCCGGACGGCCCTCCACGCGCGTGAAACTCGACCGAGGCGCTCGGCGCGGGCGCCTCGGAAAGCGAGCCGCCCCGCTCGAATCGAGCGGGGCGGGCTCTCAGGGACTGCTAGACGAGCTGCGCGACGCGGCCCGTGACCTGGCGCGCGGCCTTGGTCGCGGCGAGGACCGCGCCCTGGCCGGCGTTCTCGGCGACGGCGCCGAAGAGCGACGTGCTCTGCGCGACGTACGTCTTCTGGGCGTCGCGGCCGAACCGCTGGACGTCGCCGGCGACGTTCCGGACGTCGCCACGGAGGGTCTTGACGTCCTTCTCGACGCGGTTGGTCCGCTTGCGGGCCTCGCGCTCGATGCGCGTGCGCTGCTTCTTGAGCTCGCGCTCGACGCGGTTGCGGGCGGTGGTGCCGCGGCGCTCGAACGCCTTCAGGCGGCGCTCGACCTGCTTGCGGTCGCTCAGCGTGCCGGCGAACTCGGCGACGCGGTCACGCGCGGTCAGCGTGGCGCCGACGTAGGTCAGGGCGACGCGCTGGGCGCCGTCCACGACGCGGTCGACGGCCTTCTCGGCGTCGCGGCGGGCCGCGGCGGCCTCACGGGCGACGTCGGTCTGCGCGCGGGTCGTCGCGCGGCGGGTGTTGCGAGCCGTGGCGCGGGCGTTCCGCGTCGTGGCGCCGCGCTTGGCGGTCGTGCTGCGACGGGTCGCGGCGGCCTTGCGCTTGGCGGTCGTGCCGCCGGTGGTACGGCGGGCCGTGGTACGCGAGGTGCTGCGCGAAGCAGTGCTGCGCGAAGCGGTGCTGCGCGACGTGGTGCGCTTGGCGGCGCCGCGCTTGGCGGCGGTGCTGCGCTTACGGCTGGTCGAAGTCTTCTTGGTCTCGGCCATGGTCACCCTCTCGGTGTCTAATCTTGTTACTCGTAATCTCCATACGGAGTCTACCACGAACACAGGTTCGGAAACAGCGTCTGACGTGACCTCGGTCACAGAACGCATGTTCGTGTCTAGGAGAGGTACGCCGAGCGGCGCGGAGGGTTACGCCCGGGGCAGCGAGGGCGCGGCCGTGCGGCGGATCCAGGCGGCCGGATCCTCGAGCTCTGCGAGCGTCGGCATCGCCTCGGGCGACGACCAGACGCGGTTGAGCGCCTCGATCCCGCCGCGATCGACGACGCCGTCGCAGAAGGCGCGCCCGATCTCGTACTGCCGCATCTTCAGCTCGAGCCCGATGAGCCGCTCGAGCAGCCTGACCGCGGGCGGCTTCTCGCGCCGGCGGCGGTCGAGCGCCTCGCGCAGCTCCGGCAGCGACGGCAACAGCTCCTCGCCCACGGCGTCCATGACGTGCTCGGCGTGGCCCTCGATGACCGCCATCGTCGCCTGCACGACGTCGAGGATCGCCATCCGCTCCGGCCCGGCGACCATCGTGACGAGGCCGCCGTCCTTGAAGCGCTCGACCGCGCCCTTGAGGTCGTCGAGCGACGGGAGCTTCGCGATGTCCACCTTCACGTCGACCGTCTCGAGCAGCGCGCGCAGGTGGGTGGCGAGGTGCTCGCGCAGCCACGGCACGCCGGTGAACTGCACGGCGTGGGTGACCTCGTGGATCCCGACCCACGTCACGAGGTCGGCCTCGCCGACGTCGAGCCGCCGCGCCGCCTCGCGCAGGTTCGGCGCGACGAAGAGCAGGCGCTCGGGCGACTCGGGGTCGAGCAGCACGAGCTCGTACTGGCCGAGCACGCGCTGGGCCAGGTAGCCCGTCAGACCGCCGATCTCCGCGCCGAGCAGCAGGCCGGCGCCCGCCCGCAGCGGGCCCGCGAGCGGCGAGCCGCCGCCCTCGCCGAGCTTCGCCTCCAGCGGCTGCATCGTCGAGCGCATCGAGCGCAGGTTCATCCGCAGCCACTCGCGGCGGTCGACGGCCTCGGGAGGGGGGATCGTCCGCGTCGGCGTCAGGCGCGTGTACGCGACGACGCGCTCCTGGGCCTCCACCGCGACGGCGTCGAGGTCGCCGGCCAGGGCGTTCCCGCCCGAGGGCGTGCCTGCCACTCCCGCGGCGATCCGCTCGGCGATGCCCCAGTCGATCACGGGAGGGGGCTCCTCACTCGGCCACCACCTCGGCGAGGCGGTCGAGGTCCTCCTGCGTGCGCGCGGCCACCACGGGGCCGATCGGCTCGAGGTCGAGCGGCGAGGCCAGCGGCGTCTCGCAGCCCGGGAAGCACACCAGCCCGCCGCTCTCGCGCACGATGAGCTGCGCCGCGGCCGCGTCGACCGAGCGCGTCTTCCACAGCGTCGCCATCCCGTCCACCCGCGTCTGCGCGACCTGGCACAGGGACACCGCGATCGTGCCCATCGCCCGCACGCGGTGGACGTGGTCGAGCAGCTCGTCCATCCGCTTGGCGATCCAGCGCGGGTCCGCGCTCTCGATCGCGACGAGCTCGAGCCGGCCGTCGTTGTGGCGCGGCGGAGGCGGCGTGGGAAGAGGCTCGCCGTTGAGCAGGACGCCCGAGCCGCGCTGCGCGACCCACTCCTCGTCGGGCCCGAAGTCGAAGACGTAGCCGAACTCCATGTCGCCCATCGTGTGCCCGGCGGCGACGCCGATCGAGATCGCGTGGTGCGTCAGCCCGCGCTTGGCGTTCATCGAGCCGTCGATCGGGTCGATGACGACCAGGACGTCGTCGGAGCCGAAGTCGACGAGCCCGCGCTCCTCGCTCAGCGCGCTGAACCGCGCGCCGCCGTCGGAGAGGCGCTCGAGCTCCGAGAAGATCGCGTCCTCGGCGGCCTGGTCGATGACGAGCGTCTGGTCGCCGCCCTCGCCCCGGGCGCCGGTCTCCTCGACGCGCTCCTTGCTGGTCGGGTACTCGCGCAGGATGCGGCGAAGCGCCTCGGTCGCGTTCCTCGACGCCCCGAGCCAGTCGGCCGACAATGCCTCCGGGCGCCCTCTCACCTGGACATATCCTAGGGCGGTGCCCCGGGACCTCGACGCCCTCACGCCCGAGCAGCGCGCCGCGGTGACCCACGGTCACGAGCCGCTGCTCGTCCTCGGCGGCCCGGGGACGGGCAAGACGCGCGTGCTGGTCGAGCGCTTCGCGCACCTCGTCGACGGCGGCGTGGCACCCGAGGAGATCCTGCTCGTCGCCGGCGCGCCGTCCTCGGCGGCGCAGCTGCGGGCCCAGGTCGAGGACGCGCTCGAGCAGCCGTTCGGGGAGCTGGCGGTCCACACCGTGCCCGACCTCGCCGCGCGGCTGCTGCGCGAGGAGCCCGCGGCGGTCGGCCTGGATCCCTTCTTCGTCCCCGTCACCGCGGCGGACCGGCTGGCGCTGCTGCTCGACCGCGTCGACCAGCTCACGCTGCGCCGACACGACTTCCTCGGCAACCGGGCCGCGCTGCTCGCCTCGGTCATCGAGCGCATCGACCGCTGCAAGCTCGAGATGGTCACCCCCGAGGGCTACGCGGCCTGGGCCGAGAACCTCGAGGGCGAGACGGCGGAGCGCGAGCGCGAGTTCGCCCAGCTCTTCGCCGACCACGACCGGCTGCTCGCCGAGCAGGGGACGCTCGACGTCGGCGAGCTCGTGCTGCGCGCGATCGACCTCCTCTGCGACCCCGCCGCGGGCGCCCGCTGCCGGGCGCGCTACGCGCACGTGCTCGTCGACGAGTACGAGGACCTCGACCTCGCCCACCTCTCGCTCATCGACCTGCTCGCGCAGGACGGCAACCTGACCGTGGCCGGCGACGACGACGCGGCGATAAAGCGCTTCCGCGGGGCGGCGACGAAGAACCTCCGCACGTTCACGGCCAAGCGCCCGCAGGCACGGGTCATCGCGCTCGAGCGCTGCTTCCGCTCGCGCGAGCGGATCCTCGACGCCGCGCGGGCGGTGACCGCGCCG
>DASVRH010000137.1:0-2772 GCA_036388715.1 Solirubrobacteraceae bacterium
GTTGTCCGCAATCTAACGACTCAGAGCGCCACGACGGATCGAGCGGGGGAGTGTCCCCGACCGGTGATGAGCGCTCGGGCGAGCGGACGCCGCCGCGCCGCTCGCCTGCCCGTCGATCGTTGTCGCGCACCCGTGACAAGAACTGCCGACTGTTCGAGCGACATAATGGCGACGTGGAGCCCGTCGATCACCAGACCCTCGCGAGGTGATTCATGCGACGCCGCTGGCAAGAGCTCTCGTTCGAGAAGCAGCTCTCGATCGTGATCATGCCGATCGTCCTCGTGGTCCTCAGCGGCTTCGTCCTTCCGAAGCTGCTCGAAGACCGTGGAGACGACGCGGAACCGCCTCCCCGCACGGCCTCGCTATCGGTGCCGGAGATCGTCGTGAGCAACCCAATCCGGCAGTTCCGCGTGGCGGATGCCGAAACCGGCGCCTCGGAGCAGACGAAGGCCTCGCTCCCGAGGGTGGAGCTGACGATGCACAACGTCGGGACCCGTCGGTCGGTTGTGCGGCGGGCTCGGTTCACGATACGCCGGCACGTCCAGCTCCCGGTCTGCGTCACGGCGGGCGAACTCCCGATTGGGCGTACGTACGGGATCGCCCTGCCGGCCGACCCGGCCCCCGGCACCGTCGTGGAGTCCGAGCCGCTGCGCCGCCAGCTGGCGTCCGACGAGGCAGAGGTTCTCGGCTTCCGTTTCACCGTCGATGAGCGCGAGCCGTCAGGCAATCACCTCTACGACATCGCCATCTCGGTGTTGCACGACGCGTCGTCACGACCGCAGCCCGCCGGCGAGGTGCTCCTGTCCCTGCCGGGCGCGCCGGACGAAGAGCAGCTCTGGAGCCCCGCCGAAGAGGCCGACCGCGAGAGGCATGTCAGAGACTGGACTCCCGAAGTCGTCGCGTGCTGGGAGCGCAACACACAGCGGCTGCTCGACTTCTTGCGACGGCCTGGCGTCCGAAGTCCTCAGCTCGAGGCGATGGCTCGAACGCATCGTCTCGGCCCCTCATCGTGATGACCGATCACCACCCCCGCTGAGTCTCAGAGTCCCGAACGGGCGGCCTCGATGTGCGCGACTACCGTGCCATCAGCGCCGGGACTCGAAAAATAACCATTCGCTCACTGAAGAACGTAGGATGCGCGGTGACCCGCGCTGCGGTCTTTCCGCGGTCGACGGCCGCGCCATCCGGCTCCCGGCTGCACGCAACGATCGAGCGGAAGCCCGCGGCATGTGGCCCGCCGTCAGCACTCGTCCGAGATCCGCGCGCCGAGCATGTCCAGGAACCCCGCCGAAGGAGACGGCCGCAAGCGACCGCGCTGGGCGGTGATCGGAGCCGTGGTGACCGCGTTCCTCGTCTCCGTGGCCGGCGCGATCGGCGCAGGCCTGGGCTCGCGCGTGCTCGACCAGTTCGATTCTGACCAGGAACCGCCGCCGTCCCCGCCGGCCAAGGTGCTGACGTCGTCAGCCACCGAGCTGATCCCACCATGCAGCGGCGGCCTCTTCCTGCCGGCCGACGCCGCGCGGCGAGCCGTGTCCGAGACACCGCCTACAGCCGCTGACTGGGGGGCCTTCAGGACAGCCCATGGCGCCGTCCCCGTCGCTCAGAGCGTCGTCGAGGTCTCGGTGCAGGGGGAGACGGCGAGGAAGGTCACGCTGACGAGCACGGCGTTTGAGGTCGAGCGTCGCCCGCGGCGTCCGCGCGGCGCGGTCTTCCAGAACACTTGCGGTGGCTTCGAGCCGGGGAGGGAGCTCGTGATCGACCTGGACGCGGATCCCGTAGCGATCGTGAGCTCGACCGAGGATCCCGAGGGCGCCGCGGGCGCTTACGACCCGTCCACGGGGGAGCTCATCTACAAGCCGATCCGCTTCCCGTGGACCGTGTCCGTCACCGACCCGCTAGTCCTGAAGGTCACCGCCAGGACGGAGCGCTGCTACTGCAACTGGCGCGGACGGATCGTCTGGCGGAGCGGCGACAAGTCCGGCGCCATCCCGATCGACAATGGCGGGCGCGGCTATGACGTGATCGCATCGCCGAGCTCGGCCGTGTACGCCAACCGTCGCGAGTCCGGACAAGGGTGGGTTCGCTCGGATCCGTAGCTCGGACTCGGCCTCCAGCCTAAGCAGCGGCAGCGGCTATCGCGTTGCATGGAAGGCAGCAGCCGTCGCGTCAGCCTGGAGCCGTCGGTCCGGCCGACCGCGCACGGATCGACTCGGCGATGGCGCTGCGCCTGTTCGGGGACCGAGCCACTGTGACGCACGGCCCAACGGTGAGGCCTGGTCGGCGACAATGCCGACATGTCGCTCGTGGTGCGCGAGATGGCCGTCGACGAGGTCGATCTCATCATCGACTACTTCCATTCCGCGACGCCCGAACATCTGGAGCTGCTCGGCGTCGATCCGACGAGGTTGCCCGGGCGCCGGCAGTGGCGGGAGCACTACATAGCCGAGTACGACAAGCCGCGCGGCGACCGATCGACGCTGCTGGTCGTCTGGGAGCTCGACGGCGAGGCGGTCGGTTTCTCGACTGCGGACCGGCTCGTGCGCGGCGAGGAGGCGTTCATGCATCTGCACGTCGTCGACGCGCACAGGCGCCGCTCGGGCCTCGGCAACGTCTTCGTGCGCCAGACCGCGGCGCTCTACTTCCAGGTTCTCGAGCTGAAGCGACTGTTCTGCGAACCCAACGCCTTCAACGTGGCCCCCAACCGGACGCTTCAGACCGCGGGCTTTCACTACGTCAAGACGCACATGACGATCCCTGGCCCGCTCAACTATC
>DASVRH010000138.1:0-20093 GCA_036388715.1 Solirubrobacteraceae bacterium
TTTCACGGCAAGACGTTGGGTGTCCGCTACAGCGGCGGCCAGAGGGCGCAGGACGACCAGCTCGTCCCGCCGTGGCTGCGTATCGCGTCGTTTCCCGTCTGCTCGACCCATGACGCATTGACGTACTCCGTCTGCGAGGACTCCGGCGCCGAGGCGTTGACGCAGTTGACGCAGCGCAGCGACCTCAACGACGTCGGCGCGGTACTTGTCGAGCCGGTTCTCGGCACTGCGGGGAACATCCCGCCGCCGCGGCGTTTCCTCGCGGGGCTCCGCGCTCTGTGCGATGAGCGCGGGTGGCTGCTCATCTTCGACGAGATGATCACCGGTTTCGGCCGGAGCGGCAAGCTGTTCGCGTCGGAGTACTTCGGCGTGATCCCCGACGTGCTCGTTCTCGGCAAGGGGCTCGGCGGCGGTTTTCCCCTCAGCGCCGTCTGCGCCTCGCAGGAGCTCTGGGAGCGCTCGGTCCTGGCCGAACCGTCCGCGACGGCGACCAGCTACGGCGGCAACCCCATCGCCTGTGCCGCAGGGATGGCGACGCTCGAGATCGTGACGGCGCCGCGGTTCCTCGATGACGTGGGCGCCGTCGGAGCGCATCTCGCGCAGCGTCTCGTCGAGTTGGCCGAGGCATCTCCCCTAGTCGGGTGGCCTCGCGGGCTCGGGCTGATGCTCGGCTTTGACCTGCTCGACGCGCGCACCGGCGACCTCGCGACCGGTCAGGACTGCGCGGCGATCTTCCGGGCGTGTCTTGACCGGGGTGTCCTGCTCGCCGCTGACACGCCCCGGGTGCGTGTGAGTCCGCCTCTCACACTCACGCTGGCGGAAGCCGACGAACTGGCCGGCGTCCTGTTCGAGGTCCTCGCTTGAGAGTCGCGCTCGCCGGCCTAGGCACCGCGGCAGTCCGCGGCCACCTCCCCCAGCTCGCGCGGCTTGAGTCCACAGGTCAGCTGACCTTGGTAGGCGCTTCGGAACCCGAGCCCGAGCGGCGGGCGCTCGTCGAATCGCTGCGGCCCGGGCTCGCACTGTTCGCCACCACCCAGGAGATGCTCGAGTCCGTTGACTCCGACGTGCTGATCGTCGCGACCGACCCCAGCGCCCACGCGGACCTGGTCTGTCTCGCGTCGCGCTACGGGCAGCACGTCGTCTGCGAGAAACCACTGGCGCTCACGCGAGAGCAGTACAACCGCGTCGCGACCGAGGTGGCGCCCATCGGCAGCGTCGTAGCCGTCCATCAGTTCCGACATGCGGCGACCTGGAGGCGCATTGCGCCGTGGGCGCGCGCCGCGCGTGCCGCCGGGCTGCCGTTCTCGCTGGCGGTCGACATCCAGCGCGTCCGGACCGACCCGCTGGCGGCGGCGCGGTGGCGAGACGCCGCCGACTACGGCGGGATGCTCGCCGATCATGGCGTGCACTACTTCGCGCTCGGATGGACGCTCAGCCGACGGCTCGACGTTCTCCACGCCGCGCGCGTCCTGCAACCCGGCTCCGAACGCTCCTCCGCCACCGTTCGTATCGGCTCCGGGCGGCTTGAGTTCTCGGCGTGCGCCGGCGCAGCGACCTCACGCAACCGTCTGGTCCTCCGCGTCGGGCAGGCGGCGCTCACGTGGGTCGACGACACCGCCACCGCGTCCATCGCTGGGGCGCGGGTCACCCCACTGCGGCGGACCGGATCGCTGAGCGATCGGCGCTACACCGACTCCCTGTACCGACCGTTCTACACGGAGCTCGCTGCGAAGCTGCACGACCCGCGCTGGCGCCGGCGGCGAACCGAGGAAGCCGCGACCGTCGGGGCGACGCTCATTGCGGCCCTCGAGGCAGCCGGCCTCAGCACACCCACCCAGAACCGCGCCCGTCTGCGGCAGGGGTAGCGATGCGCGACGACGTAGTGGTCACCGACGCCGAGCGCCGAGTGGCTGACATGCTGCCGATGCAGGTAGACGCGGGACTGGCGCGTCGCACCGCCGACGCCATCCCCTTCTGGTTTCACACCTTCGCGCTCAATCGCGCCGCAGGGATCTACACGCCCGGCGCGGCCCGCGATCATCGCTACCGGCTGGCCTCGCTTCCGCGTCAACTCGACGGACGCAGCGTGCTCGATGTCGGTACGTTCGACGGGTTCTACGCGTTCCTCGCCGAGCATGACGGCGCGTCGCGGGTCGTCGCGGTCGACAACGAGCAATACCGACTGTGGGTCGCGGCCCGGTGGGGCGTCAAGCTCGCGGGCGGCGAAGGCTTCCGCGCGATACACAAGCTCCTCGGTTCGACCGTCGAGTACCGGCGGATCGACGCCTTCTCCCTCGCCGACCTCGACGAGACGTTCGACGTCATCTACTGCTTCGGGCTCCTGCATCGCGTCGAAAATCCGCTCGGGCTGCTGCGCGTCCTGCGCACCCGGACAGCGCGCCGAGGTTCGCTGCTGCTCGAGACCTACGGGACAACCGAAGACGACGCCCGCGCCCCGTCCATCACCGTCGCGGCGCCGGGCGGGATCTACGCGCGCGATGCGTTCGTCTACTGGGGCTTCGGGTTCCCCGCGCTCGAGCGTCTTGCGGTCATCGCCGGGTTCAGTGCCGCGGTCGCCATCGCGCAAGTCGAAGTCGACGGCCATCCCCGGATCGTCTGCCGCCTCGACCCGTAGAAGCTGCGAGGACCGTCAAGTGCGCAAGGATGCACGGCCATGACCGGCGCGGACGCGGGCGAGCATCAGGGATGGCCGACGCTCACGCGGTGATCATGGCCGTCGGCTTCGGTGAAGCGGCGGCCTTGATCGGAGCGCTCGCCGCCCTCGTCGCGCTCGTCAACGCGATCGTGAGCAACCGGACCGCCGCGCTGAGCTGGCGCACGGCGCTTGCCAGCGCCGCAGCGTCGCAGCTACCCGCCGGCCCGAACGTCCTGCTTCCCTCCCCCACCTACTTCGTCAATCGCGACGACGCGTTGCGAACGGCCCGAACGCTGATCGAAGAGGGCGAGATCGTGCTCGGCATCGAAGGGGCGATCGGCGTCGGGAAAAGCGCCCTCGCCACCGAGCTGGCACATCGCCTGCGCGGCAGCAGCGACACCGCGCGCGAGCCCGCCTCACTGCCGCAGCACAGCTACCTGTGGATCGACTGCGACAACGAGTGCCCCAGCCTCGTCGCCATCTGCCGGTCACTGAGAGATCTCACCGGCGACCAGATCCTCTCGGCCGTCGCCGAAGACGAGAAGCTCGATGCCCTTCGCGTGCACCTGGCGGCCAGCAAGACGGTGCTCGTCTTCGACAACCTGCGCCTCGGCAACGACTCGCGCTCCCACGCGCTGCGAGCTCTCGTGCGCGACCTACCGGCGGGATCGGTGGCCATCGCATCACTGAACCGGCCGACCGGCTTGCCCGGCGCTCGGGTGCACCTCGATGACCTCGACGTCAGCCACGTGCAGACGATCGTCAGCCGAGCGGTGCGCCGGTGGGGGCTTGCCGACGCGGGCGAGTTCGATGAAGCGTTCGCCAAACGACTTCGTGACCTCGTCGGCGGCAATCCGCGCATCGTCGAGTGGTTTCTCGCGGCGCTGCGCGACAGCGGACGATCGATCGACGAGCTCTTCGGCGCGGTCGCCCGGGGCGAGGGGCTCCCTGAGTTCTACGCGAACGTCTGGGACGAGCTCAGCGACGAAGCGCAGCTCGTGCTCGGGGCATGCTCGCATCTGCGCCGCCAGGCAATCCAGCAGCAGCTCGCGATCGCGTGCGACCTCTCCGATGCGACCGTCGCGGGCGTCCTCGACGAGCTCGTGCGCGCCGGGCTAGTCGTCACCGTGCGTGCGACGGGACGCCCGAACCTCTACACGTGCTCGGCCGGCCTGCAACGGTTCGCGCTCTCCCAGACGCACGAGACGACGCTCGTCGCGTTCATCGAGCGGCTCGCCGATCACTACATCGGCCACTTCGGCGCCGACTGGGAAGACGCGCCCGGCGCCATCCCGCACATGGCCGCGATCCAAACCGTGCTCGAGGAGCTGTGCCGCACCGGCGACGACGCTCGCCTGCAAGGTCTCCTTCGCGTCACGCTCGACATCTACTTCACTCTCGGCCTGTTCGATGATCGCATCGCCGCCGGGCACCTCGCGTACACGAGCGCGATTGACGCGGGCAACTACTGCGCCGCGTCGTTGGCGTCGGCGATGATCGCCAATACGCACGCCATCCGCGGCGAGTTCGACGACGCCCGGGCCGCGCTCGGGCATGGGCTGGTCGCGGCTGAAGCGTGCGGTGCGCCTGGAGAGATCGCGCGGCAGAAGCGCTGCGAAGCGTTCTTGAGCTATCGAAGCGGTGACGCGCGGGACGCGCTGCGGGCGATCGACGGGGCCGAGGAACTCGCACGCGACGCCGGCGACCTCAACAACGTCGTCGACATCCTCGACCTACGCACCGCCGCGCACTTGTACCTCGGCGCAGTTGACGAGGCCGAGCGGACGGCGACGGCGTGTCTGCGCGTCTGCGAAGAGATCGGCTGGAAACGAGCGGTCGCCTACCCGCTGCGCTACCTCGCCGAGATCGCCATTTACCGTGGGCAGACCACCCGCGCCACGGACTTGCTCGACCGGGCCAGAACCGTCGCCGCGACATCGGAGGATCGACGCCAGCTCGCCCGCGTGACCCTCACCGAGTCGCGGCTGTACCTGCTTGCCGGGGACACGCGCGCCGCCGCCCGCACCGCCGAACGCGCGGAGGCGCAAGCCCTGTCGCTTCCTCTTCCACCGGAGGCGCGCGAGGCGCGAGCGATCCGCCGAGCGGCGCGCCGCGGGGTGCTGCCACCAGTGCGCTGGTACTACCGGCGTCGCCGCCCGACACGCCTGACCGCCGCACCGGTCGCGGGAGACTAAGCACCGTTCACGCCGTTATGACGGCCGCAGCCGCGCTTGGCGCAGCACGCGACGCTCGGCGCCGAACAGGTACTTGTACGGCTCGTCGCCCCGCCCGAGGTCCAGGGTCGTGAAGCCGTCATCCGCGAGCGCCTCGGCCGATGCGCGCAGCAGCAGATGCCCGCAGGGAAACCGCGCCCAGGACGGGTGAAGGCCGCGCAGCCAGATCATGGCGAACGGACGCTCGACGAGGTACAGGTCGCAGGCAACCGTCTCGCCGTCGATGACGAGCTGCATGAACTCCGCCCGACCGCGCGCGCCGAGCTCGCGGATCACGCGTCGCAGAAACGCGGGCTGCGGCAGGCCGACCTGTCGGCCCTTCGCCGTCAGGCGTGCGTCGCGTAGCCGCGCGAACTCGTCCTGGTGTCGATCGACGTCGCTGCCTACCACCCGGCGAACCTCCACGTGGTGACGCGCGCAGAGCTGCTGGCGCGCGCGTCGCCAGCGCCTTAGCCGGCGCGGCGAAGCTGCCGACTGCCAGTCCCCCTTGAGATCGACGAATGGCGAGGGATCACCCGGTCCCCAGCTCAGGTCCTCGTTCGAGTCGATGGAGGCCAAGACGCCGCCGGGATCCACCGCATCGAGCTCGACCGCCCAGCCGCGGCTGCGCGCCGCCCGAGCGAGCGCCGCGACGATCGCCGCGCCGGCGTTCGCTGCATCGCCGGGCAGGACAAGCAGGTCACTGAGGTCATTTCGCGGCGCGGCCGCGAACCGCACAGTCGCGCCGTCTCGGTGTTCATACAGCGCCAGCGGCAGTAGGCCGGCGAGACGACCGCGCGCTTCAGCCGTGAAGAGAATCGGACGCCCGGCGGGATGTACGGTCTCGAACGCCGCCGCGACCCAGGCGTACGAGCCGCTGAGCGAGGCAGGCGGCCGCGCGGTCAGCGACTCCCAGGCCGCGGCGGGGATGCCGTCCAGGTTGCGGAACTCGCGGACGCTGAGTTCCGCCATCGGCGCGATGGTAAGCGGATGCGTCCTCGCGCGGCTCGTCCTCGTCGTGGTCGACGAGCTCGACGCCCTGACCGACCTCGACTGCATCGCGGTCCCACTGCTCTTCCTCGACAAGCCACACCAGGTCGACGGGCAGCCGCATCGTCTGGTCTCGCTGGAGATGATGTAACCGCCCCCGGTGGGGCCGCCAGTCACGTCGGAGGTGTGCGCGTCGACATCCCAGGAGGACGGCGCTGAGACCAGGATCTCGAGGTCAAGGTCGATGTCGAGGAGCAGCGAGATGCCGTAGCGCTTTCCCGGCTCGATCTCGTAGATCGTCTGCACCTCCGCCTTGTGCAGATCCCAGATGCCGGCGACGAGGATGCTGTCGATCTCGCCGCTGTAGGGCCAGTCCATCTGGCCCGTGACCTCGCGGCCGTCGAGTAGCTGCCGCAGCTAGATGGTCAGGTCACGCAAGCCGCCCTCGCCGGCGAGCGAGGCCGTGATGCGTTCGGTCACCTCGTCCTTGGCCGCCAGGTGCTGAGCGATGAGCCCCTGCGGGTGGCCGACGAGAACGACGGCGTCACGGGGAAGCCCGGCCTCTTCGAGATCGCCGGCGAGGTCCGAGTGCACGTCCGGGTTACCGGCGGCGATGCCGAGGTCCTCGTGGTTGCTGGTCACCAGGATCGTCTGTCCGATGCCGCCGTTGCGGCGCCGTGGCGAGGGCTGCGAGATGCTCGACGATCGACTCCCAGATGAGGATGTCGCGATACAGTCGTCGTCGTCCTTGCTCGGCTTGCCGGCGCGCTTGATCCGGTCGAGCGCCCGGTCGTGCCCTACGCCGGGCAGGTCGATGATCGTGACCTCGGCGGCGTCGAGCTCGTCGCGCAGCCCCTGCTCGTAGGCGTCGCGATCGGCGGCGGCGTCCGGTCGGTAGCCCCGCAGGCCGCGCGGAAGCGTGCCCGCCTGCTTGGCGGCGTGGATTGCCTGCCGCATCTTCTTGACGGCCGGACGGGCGTGTTCTCGCTCCTTCCTCGCAGGCGCGGAGGATCCGCTCGATCGACGGCGGCCCGAACCGGCCCCCAGCGGCGAAACGCGTTGGTGTCCAAGACGACCCGCTGCACGGCTCGGATCGTGACGGGTTGACCGAACGCACGCCGGGACCAATCGCGGCGAGGACGGTCGCGCCAGGGCGGTGAGGATGAGATTCAGGTTCTGTGTTGTCATCGTGCGGCGACCCTGCCGGCGGGCGGCGAGGAATCAGCACCCTGCCGACTCTCGACCAAGACCAAGCCCGGAACGGGCAGTTCTGCGGTCGTCAGGAGCTCCGCCGCACGTCCCGCTAGAACCTGCGGCCATGCCTGACGTCATCGACACCGTGGCCGCGCGACTCGCCAGCCTCCCATCCGGCTGCCCGCCCACCGACACGGCCGCCGAGCTGCCCGCAACTTTCGAGCGCCTCGCGCGTGCACCGGCACCGGATCACGAGCAGGGCACGCTCATCTCGGTCGCAGCCCTGGCCGCCGAGCTCGCAGGTCTCCGCGAGCTCGCGGCGTCGGCGGCGCGCCTCGAGCTCGAGCGGGTCACCTCACGTGCCCGACACGCGCTCAACGCGGAGGGGCAGGCCGTGCTGCCCTCGCGGTACGTGCTCGATCTCGGCATGCGGACCTACGACGCGATCGCAGATCTCGTCCGCCGCGACGAGCGGACCGGCCTGCGCCAGCGGGCGACCGAGCTGCTCGGGCTGTCGCTCGTCGCCGCCGAAGACGCCGAAGCCGACCGGCGGCGAAACGCCGCGTGAGGCGGGGCCCGGTCGGCCCCGCCTCAGGCAGTGGTGGATGTCCGTTCGCTGGAGCCCGTCCCCCGACGAGCATCGCTTCCCGGTAATAGACGGCCTCCAGGGTCGATCGCTCTGATCACACGGTGCTTGATTCACTGCTTTGCATCTTCAGATCGATCTTGTCCGGTTTCGCGGCACCCCCTCGACGCGAAAGGAGACGGGTTGCATCGACCGAGGAGGTCCTCACGGCGCTGGGCCGTGACTGCCCTCGCCACGCTCGCGAGCCTCGCGGGCATCGCCAGCCACGGCGCCAGCACGGCGGCTGCGGGCTCGTACACCTACTGCGGCTAGGGCGTGCCTGGGCACCAGTACTGCCCGCAGAACTTCGGCAGCAGCCGCCCGAGGCACACGTACCACAACAACGAGTCGCGCTGGGGCCACCAGCGCAAGTCGGGCTGTGACATCACCGTGTGGAGCGCGATGCATGTCGCGTACGAGAACAGCACCAACCTGAGCTACACGAAGTACTACGCCGAAGGCTGCAACTGGCTGATCGACTCGTTCCCGAACAACACCGAGCTCCTGCCGCCGTACGTCGGGCACCGCAACGGCAACTTCAACAACCTGATGGTCGGCGACGCCGACTGGTAGGGGGAACGCATGCGTCGCATGACAGCGCTCAGCGGGGCACTGCTCGCACTCGGAACGGCAGCCGTCGCCATCGCGGCTTCCGGAGATCCGCCGCCGCCGTCTGGTCAGAAGCCGGCGGTGAACAAGCCCGAGGCGCTGCCGGCCCAGGGCGTCGCGCGACTCGCCACCGCTGAGCGAGGAGTCGCTTCGTCGGACTTCGTCGCCGCTCGACTGGCCGAAGCCGCGCGAAGCATCGGAGCCACGCGCACCGACACCGCTCGCGTCGCGCGCGAGTGGAACGGCCGGCGCATCCACGTTGCACGCGCCGGCGAAGGGGCGTGCCTGGCGGTCGAGAACGAGTCCTCCGGCCGCGTGACGGCGACGTGTACCACCGCCGACGGGCTTCCTCAGGGTGCGCTCTGGCTGGTGGTCGCCGGGTCCGGCCAGGCCAAGGAGGTCTTCGGTGTCGCGCCTGATGGCGTCGATGAGGTCCTCCTGACGCTCGATGACGGGCAGAACCGTCGGCTCTCCGTCGAGCGCAACACGTACAGCGCGACGGTGGGTGCGTCGCTGGCCCGCGTCGAGTGGATCGCGAGCGACGGGGGACGCGCCGACCTGCGTCTGCCGAGTCGCCGGTAACGAGGCAGACGCGTCAGCCGAGCTCGTTGAGCGCGGACGGCTTGTGCGGGGTCACCAGCTACGGCGTGCCCCGGACGAGGCGCTCGTGCGTGAGGCAAGTCGGGGAAAGTTTCACCGGCGAGCGTGGATCACGGATCTGGCGGTGGAGCTGCACGCGACTTGCAACAAGAAGTTCTGATCGCGTAGTCTGACGAGCTATGGACAGCAGCACCCCACCACAGCCGCCGTCGCTTGACTTCCCCGGCGACGCGGCTGTCGACGTCTCCTCCGGGCCGTGGACGACTCTCGTCACGAACGACGTGGGCGGGACGAGCAACAACGTCTGGATCTCGCTTCCCGGCTCTGGGCAGCTCCAGATCGGGTTCCTGATCGGGACCGGGCCGGCGATCCCGTGCTACCTCTGGCACCAAGGCGGCGCCCAGACGCCTGTCACCCAGGGAATCGCTACGTACACCTCGCAGCCCGGCGACTTCCTGTGGTACTCGCTGGCCAGCCCCGACCAGGTCATCAAGCTCGGGTGGCAGTACGTGAACGGATCATGAGCCGGTCGCGTGTAGCTCCGGCGCCCCAATAAACGACCACTCGCGAAGTCCGTGGAGGATCGGCCGACGATGAGCAACGAAACGTTCGTCAACTACTGGATCGGGCAGGAGCCTACGACGACCTCGCCGCGGCTCGACCAGATGCCCGCCTACGTCGACGTCGTGCCCCTGGCGTTCGTCGGCATCGACAGCGACTGGCAGCTCGACTTCGGCTTCCTGTGCACGCACAACTCGCCCGAGGTCATCCAGGGGTGGATCAAGACCGTCCGGGCCAACGGCGCGAAGGTGCTGTTCTCGATCCTCGACGAGAAGCTCGCGGAGGTGCCCGACCCGACGGCCTTCGCGCAGAACGTCGCGCGGAGCGCCGTCGAGTGGGGCGTCGATGGCGTGGACCTCGACTACGAGGGCGGCAACTTCAACCCCAACCAGACGCTCCTCGACGTCGCCCAAGCGCTCCGGACGGAGCTGGCGTCAGCACTCGACGCCGCGCCGTATCTCAGCGCGCCGATCTGGAGCCCCTGGACGGAGTACCCAGACGTCCTCAAGGCGTTCGCGGCGGAGCTCGACCTGGTCACCACGATGGACTACACGCCCTGGGTGGGTGTCAGCTCGACGGAGCAGCTCTTCGGGCAATACGCGCAGATCATCGGATCGCCCGAGAAGATCGCGATCGGGCTGAGCTGCATGGGACCCCCCGACAGCGGGAACTTCACGCCGCTCGGCGATGTCGAGACGCTGGCGGCGTGGGAGCCGCAGGGCGGCACGAAGGGCGGCGCGATGCTCTACACGTTCTCGTACGACGTCAAGACCCGGCCCGTCGGAAGCGGAACCAGTGGCACCGGCTACCCGGACTGCACCTGGACCAAGACGATCGAGCAGTACCTGCCCTGACGCGCGCGGCCTTACGCGCTCGCTGCGCGCGCGAACACGCACACGCAAGCGGCGCAGCCGCCGACCTACCGCATCAGGGACGTCGATCGTTGTGTCGCCGCGTCCCAGTCGATTAGTCTTGCGCGATATGCCGGAAATTGGTCGTCCGACGCCGGGAGTCAGCGCGGATCCCGCGCGGTCACCGCAGGACCGCGGCCTGATCGCGAACGTCCTTCACCGCGATTTCGTGCTCGCGCATCTCGAGGCGGTCGAGCGTCACCTCCACGCCCTCGCGCGCCCACGCGCAAGGAACGGATTGCTCGCGCGGCTTCGCGACGCGTTCGCGCACACCGAGCACAAGGTCACGATCGACGAGGCCGAGGCGGCCCTCCGCGCGGTGGCCTCGGCGCGGGGCACGGCCGAGATCGCCGTGCCCGCCGATCCGGCGGACGTGGAGGCCGTCGCGCTCCAGCAACACGCCTTCATGCCGCGGAGCCCCGTCGTGAGCTTGCTCCAGTCGGTCCTCGAGGAGCAGATCGAGAAGCGGTTCGGCGACCGCGTCGTGCGCCGTACGCGGATCGATCCCGCGGCCCCGGCGCCCGCGGCGACCCGGGTCCTGCTCCGCCCCGACGGCAGCGAGCCCGATCAGGAGGCAATGGGGAATCCGTTCACGCTGCTCGACCCGAGTTGGGCAATCGTCGTCGCCGAAGCTCTCGTGCAACGGCTGCTGCGCGGCCGCCATCCGTTCAACCCATGTCCGGCGCCGCCCGTCGAGATCGCCTCGAATGCCCGGCTCGTCGTGTTCAGCGACTGGGGCTCGGGGATCGAGCGCGCGCAGCGGGTGACCCAACACGCGCGCGAGTGGCTCCTGGAGGCGAAGGCGTCGGGCCGCGACGCGCACGCCGTTCACCTGGGCGACGTCTACTACGCGGGCGAGCGGCGGGAGTACGACAACCACGTCCTGGCGCCGGGGATGTGGCCGGTGGAGCCCGAGGAGGCGGACGAGATCGGGTCCTGGAGCCTCTGCGGCAACCATGACATGTACTCGGGCGCCTGGGCGTACTTCGACCACCTTCTGGCCGACAGGCGCTTCGCGCGCCAGCGCAGCGAGGACCGCAAGCCCACGAGCTGGTTCGAGCTGGTGGGGCCGGTGTGGCGCGTCTTCGGCCTCGACACAGCGTGGAACGGTCCCGTCCTCATGCACGGACAATGGGGGGACCTCGAGCCCCCGCAGGGCGCACACGTCGCCGCTGCGGCTGCTGAGGACGACGGGCGCAAGATCCTCCTCCTCTCCCACCACCAGCTCTTCTCCGCCTACGACCCGAACGGGGTCGGGCCCACCATCGAACGCGAGCTGCACCCCGCGCTGGCGACCGGGCGGGTGCGGGCCTGGTTCTGGGGCCACGAGCACCGGTGCATGGCGTTCGCGCCTCACGAGCAGCTCGAGTTCGGCCGCTGCATCGGGCACGGCGGCGTGCCGGTCACGGCCCACGCGGAGTCTGCGCCGATTCCGCCGCCGGTGACCTGGGAGTACAAGGGCCAGTTCGAGAGTTCCGGGTACTCCTGGGCGCGCTTCGGCTTCGTCGTGCTCGACTTCGCCGGCGCGACGGTGCGCGTCACCTACGTGGACGAATCGGGCGACGTGAGCCATACCGAGGATCTCGTGTGAGCAAGCCGGACCTGCGCCGGCCTCCGGCGCCGGTGATCGCGGACCTGCTGCCGCGTCTCCTGGAGGTCCTCCAGAAGCTCCCCTACGGGCCCTCCGTCGCGCTCGGCCGTTGCGTCGGGACGGTCGCGTTCCACCTCTACGGACCGGATCGCGAGCGCGTCCTCGGGAACCTCGCCCTCGCGTTCCCGGAAGCGACGCCACAATGGCGGCGGGGGGTGGCGAAGGAGACCTTCCGCCACTGGGTGAGCAGCGCGCTGGAGGCGCTGCACTTCGTCGGACACCCCGACGCCGTCGCGAGCCGGGTCCGCTGGGTGAACCGGGAGCCGCTGCTTGCCGCCGCCGGCGAGGCGCGCGGCCTCATGGTGCTGACGAGCCACTTCGGGAACTACGGCCTGCTCGTCATGGCACTGGCCGCGCTGGGGCTCGAGCCCGCCGTGATCGGCAAGAAGCCCCACCGCCCGGAGACCGTGAGCGGCGCGTTCAGCAACTACCAGCGCGAGGTGCTCCTGCCGCGGATCGGCGTCAGCCTGATCAAGAGCTACGAGCGGCCCGCCGCCGAGATAGCGCAGCGATTGGGGGCGGGAGGAACCGTCGTCGTCCTCGGCGACTTCCCCGAGGGTCGCGCCAGGACGCGCGCCGCCTTTCTCGGCATGCAGCAGGAGTTCGCGACGGGTTCGGCGATGATCGCCAAGTCGACCGGCGCTGACGTCGTGCAGATGCTGACGCGGCGCGACGGCTTCGGCGCGCACACCATCACCGTCGAGTCGATCCACCCCGTCGGGGACGTGCAGCAGCTCGTCGAGGACTATGCGCGGCTGACCGAGGAGTACGTCCTCCGCGATCCGGCCCAGTGGCTCTGGCTGCACAGGGCCTGGAAGTCCGAGGCCGCGCCGTGAACCTCGCCGTGCCCCGCCTCGCCGACCTGCGCGCCGACCTGGGCGAGGGCGTGCTGTGGGCGAAGCTCGCCGTCGCCGGACCGGTCGACGGGATCTCGATCGCCCGCGGGCGGGGCGAGCACGCCGGGCGCTTCTCAGGCGTCAAGGTGTATTGCGTCTTCGTCGGATATCCGCGCAGCGGCCACAGCCTGATCGGATCGCTGATCGACGCCCATCCGAACGCGCTCGTCTCCCACCGGCTGGACTCGCTGAAGTACGTCCAGGCGGGAGCCTCGCGGACCGAGCTCTTCGCGCGCATCGCGCGCAACTCGGAGCGGTTCGCCGCCTCCGGGCGAGGGTTGACGCGCTACAGCTACGCCGTGCCGGACCAGTGGCAGGGCCGCGACGAGGGGCTTGTCGTCGTCGGCGACCAGGAGGGCAAGGGCGCGACCGAGCGGATGGCGGCCGACCCGGCCCTGCTGACCCGGCTCCTCGCGCTGGACGGCGTCGACGTCCGGTTCCTGCACGTGGTCAGGAACCCCTACGACAACATCGCGACATGGGCCCGCCGGCTGAACCGCACCATCGCGGAAACGACCGAGCGCTACTTCCTCCTGTGCGACGCGATCGAACGGCTGAGGTCCGGCCTGCCCGAGGGCGCGCTCCTCGACGTCTGGCACGAGCGGTTCGTGGCCGACCCGGAGGGAGGCCTGCGGGAGATCTGCGGCTTTCTCGGCCTTCCGGTGACCGACGACTACGTGCGCGATTGCGCGCGCATCGTGTTCGAGGAGCCGCGCCGGACGCGGCACTCGAGCGAGTGGACCCCAGCCTCCGTCGAGACCGTCGCGCGCCGCGCCGCGGCCATCGACTTCCTGGCCGGATACACCGTGGATGACTGACCACGGCACCGACACGGCCGAGCTCGTGAGGATCGCCAGTTGGTCGAACCTGTGGCCCACGACGACGCGGCTACTGCCGTACAACGCCGGCACGCCGGAGGGGCTCGGCGAGCTCCACGTCGCGTTCATCCCGCGCGGGGGAGGCCGGGGCTACGGCGACGCGGCCTACGTGACCGACGGCGTGACCCTGTCCTCGGAGCGCCTCCGCGAGATCGACGAGCACGGTGCCACGATCACGTGCCAGTCGGGCGTCGAGATGGGCGCGCTGCCCCGCAGCCTCGACCAAGTCGACGTGGGTTTCCCCATCTACGGCGGCACGCAGTGGGCGACCGTCGGAGGCGCGGTCGCCGCCGACATCCACGGCAAGAATGACCCGGCGTACGGATCGTTCGGCAACCACGTCGAGACGATCACGCTCGTCCTGCCCGACGGCACCCCGGACTGCCCCGTTGCGTGCGGGTCAGGGCGAGGCAGGTCGCTGGCCTGGACGCGATCCTCGAGGGCTTCGAGAGCGGTCGCGCCGAGAGGCACATCCCGGGGCACGTCCGCGACTTCAACTACATCGGGCCGCACGAGCGCTTCAAGCACCTCAAGCGGCTGTTCGGCTCGATGATGGAGTACCAGTTCGCCGTGGCCGAGGAGCATCTTCCGGCCGCGTTCGCTGAGGTGGACAGGATCTACGCTTCGCCGGCGCCGGACCCGCACGCCTACGTGCTCAAGAAGCTCGGCGACGCGCCGCGGGCCGGCCTGCTCTCGTTCCCGAGGCCCGGTTACACCCTCGGTCTGTTCACGAAGAGCACCGACGAGTCGCGGCGGTTCTTGGGGCGGCAGTTCGAGGCGATGTACCCCGATCTCGACCGCTGGCGCGCGATCGTCAGCCGATGGGACCCGGAGGGAAGGGTCCAGTCCGACCTGTCGCGGAGGCTCGGCATCAAGCCCTGGTGATCCCGACGCACGCCCCTTGTCTGAGGCGTCGCGACTACCTGCCGTACGTCGCTGCGCCGGTCGTCTCTCGCCGCTACCGGGAAATCCGCCTCGAGGACGTCTGGGGGTCGCGGCTCGGCGGCCGGGCGGTCTTTCCGACGCCGACGGGCCGCCACGCGCTGTGGCGCTTCTTGGAGCTCGCCGGACTGCGCCCGGGCGACGAGGTGCTCGTCGCGGCCTACAACTTCTACGCCGTCGTCCGGCTGCTCGTGCAGAAGGGGCTCGTGCCGGTGTTCGTCGACGTCGAACCCGACACGCTCTGCATCGACCCCGACGACGTCCGCCGCAAGATCACAGGCCGTTCGCGGATGGTCCTGGCGACGCACATGTTCGGGCATCCGGCCGATGCGTCGCGCATCGCGGCCCTCTGTAGCGAGAGCGGGCTCCTCCTGTTCGAGGACTGCGCCCACGCCGTCGGGACGGCGCACGCCGGGCGGCAGGTCGGCCAGGCGGGGGACGGGGCGCTGTTCAGCTTCGGCGTCCAGAAGATCGTGAACTCCTTCGGCGGCGGCATGCTCGTCCTCGCCGAGGACCTCGCCATGCGCTATCGCCCGCCGGTCCACTCCGTATCGCGCCCGGCGGCGTTCGCGGACACGTTCTCGCGCGCCCTGGTCTCGCTCCTCATGTCCCCTCCGCTCTACCGTCTGACGCTCGACCGGGCCATCCAGCTTCGAGAGTCGGCTCCGCTGCGCGTTCAGCGCGTCGTCAACCCGTCGCGGGACAACCCTGGCTATCGCTTCGTCCCTGGGAGCCGGGCGCCGTTCAGGCCGTTCATGGCGCGGATGCACGCCCTCCAATTGGCGCGGCTGGAGGCGGGAGTCGCACGACGCCGCGAGATCGTGCGCACCGTCAAGAGCCGGCTGAAAGGGTTGCCGGAGGTCGCGCTGCTCGACGAGGACAGGCACGGCAGGTCGAACGGTGCGTACTTCGGCGTCTACGTCGCGGATCCGCACGGCGTTGCCGCCCGCCTCGCCGCGCGCGGCGTCCGGGCCGCGCCGCAGGAGTTCACCGACTGCTCGCAGCTAGGACAGTTCGCTGACTTCGCCGCACGCTGCCCGCACTCGAGCCATGCCGCCGCGCACGTCCTGCGCCTCCCGAGCTACCCGTGCCTGGCCGACGAGGACGTCGAGCACCTCGCCTCCTCGGCGGCGGCCTGCATGGAGCCGCGCGCTCGCTGAGCACCGCGCTCGGCCACGTACTGGATCTAGGCGCGCTTACCTCGCGCGGGCAGCGTCCGATCGTCGGGTCGCGGGTCCTGCGCCGGGGTATTCGTGTCCCCGTCGGCGCTGCGCCAACGCAGCGCTCAGGTAGTCAAAGCCCACATCCCACAGCCATCCCAAGGCCACGTTACCTGCCGCGCGGACGGCGGATCCCGGCGCTGGTGCCCCGTACCTGCTGGGCGTTTCGCAGATCCGGTGGGAACACCGGCCGCTCGTGGTCGGGGTGGCGTCCGCTAAGTCCGACGGGTACGCGCAGAATTCGCTGAAGTCACCGCGGTGGATACGCCTCCATCAGGTAGACGACGGGGTCGCGCAGGATCTGGAGGCCCGCGCTTTGAGGTCAGCCGGAAACCCGCTCGTCCACCGCCAGACTGGCGAAGGCCGGGGCCACCGCCGACACACCCGTCGAGGTGCTCGCCTGGCACTGCATCACGGTGGAACGACTGCCTGATCGAGAACCGCGGCGCGCTGGCAAGCACATCTACATGCCGATCTTTGGCACGGCGACAATGTGGGAGCAGCACGGGTTCGAGGTGCACGCCCGGACCGCGCGCCTCTCAGGTCGTGGATGTCCTATCAGTCAAAATTCCCACACTCGTCGGTAGGACTGGTACGTTCGGCACGACGCACGCGAAGACGGAGTATCGCCCAGCGAAGCGTGCGCGTTGGAGGGGTTCGACGTGAGATCCACGACGGCCGCCGCCTGCCTTCTCGGCGCGGCGATGATGCTGGCCGCCCCGGCGGCGCAGGGCAGCGACGCGACGGCGCGCGCGGCGGCCAAGCGGCTGCCCGACCTCGTCGTCACGTCGGCGAAGGCGGGGCGCCTCGTGCCCGGCCGGCCGCTGGTCGTGAGGTACACGATCGCCGCGAGAGGTCGCAGGCGGGCCCCGGCGACGAGCGTCGCGTTCTTCCTGTCGAGCAATGCGAAGCGCGACCGGGCGGACACGCGCCTCCGGACGGCGCGCGTGCGCACGCTGCGTCGCGGAGCTCGGCGCAAGGGGCGCGCCGCGCTGCGCCTGCCCTCCCAGCTCGGCGTGCAGCGCATCATCGTCTGCGTCGACCCCCGCAGGCGCGTCCGCGAGACGAGGGAGCGCAACAACTGCCGGGCGACCGCGACCTTCGGTGCGGCGCCCTCGACGCCCGCGCCGCTCCCGCCGGCACTCACCCCGCTCCCGCCGGCCGACGCGCCGCCAGGGGACCCGCCGTCCGGCGACCCGCCGCCGGCCGCCGAGCCGCGCGACGACGACGGCGACTCGCCCGGGACCGTGGCGCTCCAGGGTGCCTCGACGACGCAGTTCAACCCGCGGGACGCCGAGCCGCGCTTCGCCGTCAGCGGCGCGACGCTGCCGTCGAGCCTCGACTTCGTGCGCGTGCTCCGCAACGGCGTCGTCGTCCCGGACGGCCAGCTCACCCTGACGCCCGGCGGCGTCACGTTCACCGGCGGCCTCGCCGAAGGGCGCAACGACCTGAGGCTCGCGGCCGTCGACAGCGAGTTCCGCAACCTCGAGTTCGACGCGGTCGTGTGGGCCGGCAGCGACACGCTCATCGTGGAGACGGTGGACGAGTCCTCCACGCCGGTTCCCGGCGCCGGCGTGAAGCTCGCGCTCGGCGACGACCAGAGCGTCGGCGCCGAGGCGACGTCCGATGCCCAGGGCGACGCCCAGTTCCACAACCTCCCCGACCGGACCATCCTGATCCAGGGCAGCACGTCCGGCGGGCTGAGCGGGTCGACGGGGAGCACCGGGGGCGCCGGCACCGCCTCGCTCGTGCTGTACGGGTTCGCCCCGCCCAGCTCGGTCGACAACAACGACTTCAGTCAGGGCACGGCCGGCTGGAACGTCGGCAGCGCGCCGGTGTCGCTGGTCGAGCACGACCCGGCGACCGACGCGCCCACGCGCTCCGCGCGCCGCCGCGAAGGAGAGGACATGGACCTGCGCCTCGCGACGTCCGGCGAGGGCGAGGAGCGCATCTCGCGGACGTTCGCCGTCGAGGAGGACGTGGAGTCGGTCTCGGTCAAGTACCGCTTCATCACCAGCGAGGTGCCGGGCGGCTACTTCGGCACGAAGTACAACGACTACTTCTCGGTCCGCGTCCGCAGCCAGTCGGCGGGCGGCGGCTCCACCGAGGCCAACAGCATGAACGGCCTGGGCCTCGGCGCTTTCGGGAGCGGCGGCACGACGGCGTGGCGCGAGGAGGAGCTGAACGTCGACGGGGCCGACACGGTCCAGGTCGACATCGCCGTGGCCAACGTCTCCGACGGGGCCCTCGACTCGTACGTCGAGGTCGCGCTCATCGAGGAGAAGAAGATCGCGATCAAGTCGCTGGACCTGCGCGACACCGAGGTCCTGTACGGCCCCGGCGACTCAACCCCCGTGCCGGTGTCGGATCCGCTGAACTACCTCAGCGTCGGACCGAGGCCGAACGCGTGGTTCGACGGCTACACCAGGATCTGGGGGACGATCACGATCACCGGCCAGCCCGACGACAAGATCACCAGCCTGGAGCTCGAGGTCATCGAGGGCGGGAAGGTCAAGGCGCGCGCGCCGCTGACGGCCGGGCTGAAGGACGTGCTCTACCAGGCGTTCGGCGCGGACAGGACCCTGGCCGTCAACACCAACCAGCACCTCTTCTCGCTGCCGGCCAACGACACCGGCGACCTCGACCTCGTGAACAACGGGTCCGTGCTGGTGCGGGCGCGCGTGAGGTCCGAGAAGGTGCCCGACGGGCCGAGCAAGGAGTTTCCGACGCGGCCCAAGAAGCTCATCCGGCACGGCGCCCCGGACCGCTACGGCTGTTGCAACGCGAGCGAAGGCGGCGACGAGTGGGTCAAGCCGACCGTCAGGCCCGTCGTCGCGGCGATCCCGGTGATCTGGGGCGATGCGAGCAACATGAACGCGGGCCCCATCGAGCCGCACGGGGAGCACGAGACGGGCAACGACCTCGACGCCGACTACGACGGCTACTCGCGGTGGGATTACCGCGGCGTCCAGGTCGTCGCCGGCGCGACGACGGCGAAGAAGCTCATCGGCTGGCTCAACAACGACACGTTCGGCAGCAAGATCGAGCGGATCATCGTGACCTACTGCGAGCCGGGTGCGACGTATCCGTGCCAGCACGACCCGTCGATGGAGTTCTGGGACGCGATCAAGGACGTCAAGCTCGACGACGGCCGGCCGGCGACGCGGGTGTTCATGACGGCCACGGGCCACCACCACCACTTCCACATGGACGTCGTCGGGGACTGAAGCCCGGCCCGCTGCACAGGGCGGTGCGCCCGCAGGGCAAGAGCCGTGCGGGCGGTGGAGGGTGTGGACGCGTGTTGATGCGCCCGTCCCGCATCTTGACCTGCCCCTCGATCTCGTTGGAGCCTCCGCGTACATCGGGAGGTACACGCGCTGTATCGGTGGCGGGCGTGACCCGCGCCGCGGACCACAGCGGCCACGTGGGCGACGATGACCATCGACACGCGCTGTATCGGGTCCTCGATGACGGCACGCGCGTCTGACGGCCCCGCTTCAGTCGCTGTAGAGGGCAGAATGCTCGCGCGGAAGGTGCGCATGCCCGCGTGAGGCGAGCGCGCTGCGACGCCGGCCGGCTAGGCAGAGGAGCCGCTTGTACCCCGGTGCGGTAGGGCGTGTCCGAGCTCGAGCTGTGAGCTCCAGCGTTGCGCTTCGGCGCCGCAGACGCCTGTGATCCAGGATCGCTGCATCAGCTCGCACCACGAGCCGAGGCTCAGCGCGATGATGCGGTTTGATCGTCCTGCTTCAGAAGCTTCTCGACGCCGCCGGCCAAGCAGACGAACACGGCTTCCGCATCGCGGCCGGCGAACTGGTATTCCCGAAGGATCGAGTGACCGTGGCGAAACAGCGTCCCGGTCGCGTCGATCTCGGCGCTCAGCGCAAGGCTTTGGGCCTGGTCGAGCACGGGCACTATTGTGAACCAGGCGCTTACCTGATCGGGCGCCGGTGACGCTGTGCCGGAGCGACCTCCCGGCGATGTCGGTTCAGCCGCCTCGTGCCCGGCGGGGACGTGCTCAGGGGTCTTCGGGCCAGCCGGTGGGGCGCTCGCGCGTCATCGTCGGCAGGTGCGCTTCCGCAAGCATCTCCAAGCGCCGACCGATCTCGGCGCCGAACCGCGCGTCGTCATCGCGGCCCAGTTCGATGCG
>DASVRH010000139.1:0-1943 GCA_036388715.1 Solirubrobacteraceae bacterium
AGACGGATTCGTGAGGTGCGGCCATGAGCGGATTCCAGACGTCGGCGGGTGGAAGACAATGTAGCACTAATAATTGTTTAGAGCACTACATTGTCCTAAAATGAGCATCATCGAGCAGATCCCCCGCTTCATCGGCGGCCCGCATCGAACTCGACGCGACGCTGCGCGAGGTCGACGGCGAGCTCGAGATCGACGCCGTGACCGAGGCCGACCACCGTGAGCTCGGCATGACCTGGAGCCCGCTCGGGATCCTGCGCGCCCCCAGCAAACTGATCATCCGCGGCCGCCTCGTGCGCCGCTAGCCAAGGAGACATCCGATGAGAGCCGTCACCATCAACGCAGCCGACACCCAGCCCGCCGTGGGCGACGATCGGCCCACGCCCAGCCCGGCCGACAACGAGGTCCTCGTGCGCGTGCACGCGTCGTCGGTGAATCCGGTCGACCACTCGATCGCCGCCGGGATGCTTGCCCAGATGGGCGTCGAATACGAGTACCCCGTCATCCTCGGTCGCGACTACGCCGGCGTGGTCGAACAGGCCGGAGCCGCCGTCACCAGGTATCAGAGCGGGGATCACGTCTTCGGCTTCCTGCTGCACGCGAACCCGACCGCGCGCGACGGGGCCTGGGCCGAGCTCATCACGGTCACCGAGGAGCTCTCGATCGCCCCGGTTCCCGAGGGACTCGACCTGAACGTCGCCGGCGCCGCGCCGCTGGCCGGCATCACCGCCCTGGCGTCCGTCGACGCGCTCGACCTGCACCAGGGCGACGTCGTGCTCGTCGTCGGGGCGACCGGCGGGGTCGGCAGCCTCGCCGTCCAGCTCGCCGTCAAGGCCGGCGCCACGGTCGTCGCGCCCGCGCTGCCCGAGGACGAGGAGTTCCTGCGCGGCCTGGGCGTCGGCGCGTTCGTGCCGCGCGAGGGCGACGTGGCCGCTGCGGTCCGCGAGCGCTTCCCCGATGGCGTCGACGCGCTGCTCGACGTCGTCAACTACGTGCCGGGGACCTACGACGCGGCGCTCAAGGACGGCGCGCGTGTCGCGTCCCCGACCGGCGCCGCGGGCGAAGGACCGGGCCGGACCATGGTGATGGCGGCACCGACCGCGGAGAACCTGCAGCGCCTCGGCGCGCTGCTCGCCGACGGGACGCTGCGTGTCCCGGTGCAGGCGACGTATGACCTGGCGCAGGCGCCCGAAGCGCTCGCCGCGCTGACGGGCCAGCACACGCAGGGCAAGCTCGCGATCAAGGTCGGCTGAAGCATGCTGCTGATCACCGGAGCCAACGGCAAGCTCGGGCGCCTGATCGTCGAGGAGGTGCTGCGCCGGGCGCCGGACGCACCGCTGGCGGTCAGCGTCCGCGACGCATCGGCGGCCGCCGACCTTGCCGAGCGCGGCGTCGACGTGCGCCAGGCCGACTACCACGATGCCGACTCGTTGCGGGCGGCGTTCGCCGGCGTCGACCGGCTGCTGCTCATGCCGACCCCGACGCCCGATCCCGAGGCGCGCGTGGCCGAGATGCTGCCCGTCGCGCAGGCGGCGGCGGACGCCGGCGTGCGGCACGTCGTCTACCCCGGCGCGGCGAAGGTCGAGAACCTCGACTTCCCGCTCTTCGACGCACACGCGCGCGTCTTCGACGGCATCGCCGCCACCGGCGTGCAGACGACGCACCTGCGCCACAACATCTACGCCGAGTTCGTCGCCGGCGACGTCGCCGGCGCCATCGCCGCCGGCGAACTGGCCGCGCCGGTCAACGGCGCTCAGGTGTCGCCCGTCTTGCGGTCCGACCTCGCCGCGGCGATCGCGACCGTACTGCTCGAAGACGGACACGAGGGCAAGACGTACGCCCTCACCGGCCCGGACGCGGTGGGCTGGGAGCAGCTCGCCGAGCTGGCATCCCAGCAGGCCGGCAACGACATCCCGTTCCGGTCGATCGACGACACCGAGGCACAG
>DASVRH010000140.1:0-7898 GCA_036388715.1 Solirubrobacteraceae bacterium
GGCGGCCCCGGCGACGGCGCCGCGACGTCGGGCGGCCCCGGCGGCCCGGCCACCGGCAACGCGCCGTCCACCGGCGACGGCGACGGCGGCGCCACCGGCGCGGGCGGCCCCGGCGCCGACACTCCCGCCGGTCCCCTTCCCGCCGACCCCGCGACGGCGGTCGGCGACGTCGTCCGCGGCGCCGGCGACGCCGTCGGCGGCGTGGTCGAGCCCGTGAGCCCGCCCGCCGCGGACGCGATCGAGGACACGACCGGCGCGGTCGGCGACACCGCCGACGACGTCGTCAACTCGCTGCCGCGCAGCCGCGACACCGGCGACGCGGCCGGCGGCCTGCTGCCCTAGAGGGCCATCCCCAGGGGCTCCTCGAGGAGCGCCCGGATCCGGCCGAGGAACTCCGCGGCGTCGGCGCCGTAGAGGATGCGGTGGTCGCAGACGAGCGAGAGCCGCATCCGGTGGCGCGCCTCGATCTTGCCGCGGTCGTCGACGACCACGGGCTTCTGCTCCATTGTCCCCACGGCGAGGATCGCCGCCTGCGGCGGGTTGATCACCGCGGTGAACTCGGTGATGCCGTACATCCCGAGGTTCGAGACGGTGAACGTGCCGCCCGCCAGCTCCGGCGGCGACACCGTGCCGTCGCGCACGCGCGCCGCGAGCTTGCGCATGTCGCGCGCGACGTTGCCGAGCGACTTCTGGTCGGCGTCGTGGATGACGGGGACGACGAGCGAGTTCTGCGCCGCGACGGCGACGCCGACGTTCACGCGCGAGTACAGCTCGAACTTCCCGTCCTTGTAGCTGCCGTTCGCGCGCGGGTGGTCGCGGAGCGCGGCGGCGGAGGCCTTGACGACCATGTCGTTGTAGGAGGGGACGACGGTGTCCTCGCCCGCGATCTCCTTCAGCCGCGCGCGCAGGCCGACGCACTGCTCCATGTCGACCTCGGTGACGAGCGTGAAGTCGGGGATCGTCGCCTTCGCCTCGGCCATGCGGCGCGCGACGACCTGCTGCACGCGCGTCAGCTCGACGACCGACACGTCGCCCTTCGTCGTGCCCGTCTCGGCGACCTTCGGCTCGGAGGTGCCGGGGGAGGCGGCCGACGACGCGGCGGCGGGCTCGGCCTGCTTCTCCTCCGCCTTCCCGTCCTCCTTCGCCTCTGCCTTCTCCTTCTTCGCCTCTGCCCTCTCCTTCTTCGCCGGCTTCGCCTCGCCAGAGGCCGCCTTCTCGACGTCGGCCTTCACGATCCGCCCGCCGGGCCCCGTGCCCTCCACGGACGCCAGGTCGACGTCCTTCTCCTTCGCGAGGCGGCGGGCGACGGGCGAGGCCTTGACGCGCTCGCCGGAGCCGGCGCCGTTCGAGCTGGCGTCGCCGCCGCTGTCCTCGGCCTTCGCCTCGGGCTCCTCCTCCTTCTTCTCGCCCTCGGGCTCGGCCTTGTCCTCCTCTTCCTCCTCGGGCTCGGCCTTCTTCTCCTCTTCCTCCTCGGGCTCCGCCTCGTCCTCTTCCGAGTCCTCGGCCTCGGCCTCGTCCTTGGACGCCTTGCCGTTGGACTTCGCGGGCGCGTCCTCGCCGATCGTCGCGATGACCTCGCCGATCGGCAGCGTGTCGCCCTCGCCGGCGACGGGGTGGAAGACGCCCTCCTCGTCGGCCTCGTAGGTCATCGTCGCCTTGTCGGTCTCGATCTCGGCGATCTCCTGGCCCTTGGAGACCTCGTCCCCCTCGGAGACCAGCCACTTGAGGATCGTGCCCTCCTCCATCGAGTCGGACAGCCGGGGCATGGTGATCTCGGGCAACGTTCGCCTCTACAGGTCGCGGAAGGTGGCCAGGACGGCTTCGATGATCTGGGGCTCGTGCGGGAAGGCGATCTGCTCGAGCGGCCTGGAGTACGGCATCGGCAGGTCGGCGCCCGTGACGCGGCCGACCGGCGCGTCGAGGAAGTCGAACGCCTGCTCCTGGATGAGCGCGGCGAGGTTCGCGCCGACGCCCCCGTGCGGCCAGCCCTCCTCGACGATGACGCAGCGGTTCGTCTTCTCGACCGACTTGACGATCGTGTCGAGGTCGAGCGGGCGCAGCGTGCGCGGGTCGATGACCTCGGCCTCGATCTCGTGCTCCTCGGCGAGCTTGTCCGCGGCCTTCTGCGCGGTCAGCGCCATGCGGCTGATGCCGATGATCGTCACGTCGTCGCCCTCGCGCCGGATCGCCGCCTGGCCGAAGTCGGTGACGAAGTCGTCGTCCTCGGGCACGTCGCCGCGCTGGCCGTAGAGGTACTCGTGCTCGATGAAGATCACGGGGTTGTCGTCGCGGATCGCCGCCTTGAGCAGGCCCTTGGCGTCCTCGGGCGTCGACGGGACGGCGACGAGCAGCCCGGGAACGTGGAGGTACAGCGCCTCCCACGAGTGCGAGTGCGTCGGGCCGAGCTGGTGGCCCGCGCCCTGCGGCATCCGGACGACCATCGGGACGCGCACCTGGCCGCCGAACATGTAGTGGATCGTCGCCGCGTGGTTGACGATCTGGTCCATCGCCAGCAGCGAGAAGTTGATCGTCATCAGCTCGACGATCGGGCGCAGGCCGCCCATCGCGGCGCCGACGCCCATCCCGACGATGGTGTTCTCGGAGATCGGCGTGTCGCGGACGCGCTTGTCGCCGAACTCCTCGAGCAGCCCGGCGGTCACCTTGAACGCGCCGTTGAAGACGCCGATGTCCTCGCCCATGATGAAGACGTCCTCGTCGCGCGCCATCTCCTCGCGCAGCGCGGCGTTGAGCGCCTCGCGGTAGCGCATGACGGGCATCAGGCGTCCTCGTCCTCGTCCGGGTCGGGCCCGTCGGCGCCCTCCTTGTCCGGATCGTCCGGACCCTCCGCGTCCGATTCGTCGACGGGCGTCTCATCGTCGGCCTCGGCATCCTTCTCCTCGAGCCGCTTCGCCGTCTGGCCGTAGCCCTCGGCGCGCGCGCCCTTGCCCATCTCCTCCTCGTCCTCCCCCTTGTGGACGCCCTCGCCGCGCTCGTCGACCGAGTACCAGCCCTTGACCTGGCCGCCGAGGACGTAGATGTGCTCGTAGAGCGACTCCGGCGTGGGGAAGTCGGACTCGTCGGCGAAGCGGACGGCCTCGTCGATGCGCTCGACGACCTCCTCGTCCATCTTCTCGCGCTCGCCCTCGTCGATGACGCCCTCGTCCTCCAGGCGCTTGGCGAAGGTCTCGATCGGGTCCTTCTTGCGCCACTCCTCGACCTGCTCCTTGTCGCGGTACTCCTCGGGATCCGCCATCGAGTGGCCGCGGAAGCGGTAGGTCTCGGCCTCGACGAGGATCGGCTGGCGCTCCTCGCGGGCCCGCTTGATCGCCTCGCAGGTCACGCGGTACGTGTCGAGCACGTCCATGCCGTCGCACTCGACGCCCGGGACCCCGAACGACTCGCCCTTGCCCTTCAGGTCGGTGACGGCGGAGTGGCGCTCGAGCGCCGTGCCCATGCCGAACTGGTTGTTGGTGACCATGAAGACGATCGGCAGCTTCCACAGCGCGGCGAGGTTCATCGTCTCGCCGAACGTGCCCTGGTTCGACGCGCCGTCGCCGAACACGCAGAGCGTCACGTCGTCGGTGCCCTTGTAGTCGGAGGCCAGCGCGAGCCCGGCGCCGAGCGGCAGGTTGCCGCCGACGATCCCGTAGCCGCCCATGAACCGGCGGCCCGCGTCGAAGATGTGCATCGACCCGCCGCGCCCGCCCGACGTCCCGTCGACCTTGCCGAACAGCTCGGCCATGACGTTCTGCGGGTCGGTCCCGCGCGCGAGCGCGTGGCCGTGTGAGCGGTAGGTGGAGATGAGGTAGTCGTCGGAGCGCAGCGCCTCGACCGCCCCGACGATCGTCGCCTCCTCGCCGATCGCCAGGTGCAGGAAGCCGCCGACCTTCGCCTTGGCGTACATCTGCCCGGCGCGCTCCTCGAAGCGGCGGATGAGGATCATCATCCGCAGCCACTCCCGTGCGGCGTCGGGCTCGGGAAGGTCCGGCTTGCCCTTCTTCTTGGACTCCGCGCGGGTGGCCATCTCCTCCTCCCGCACAGTACCGCTATGCGGCCGCGGTCATGCGCGCCCTATCGGCGCAGGCGCACGGCCAGCGTCTTCGTCGCCGCGTTGCCGGCGGCGTCGACGACGGTGACCGTGATCCGCGCCGTGACGCGCCGGCCGCCGAGCCCGCGCGTCAGGCGCGCGAGGTCGCGGGCGCCGAAGCGCAGGACGAGCGTCGTCGCCCGGCCCGCGGCGAGCGCGGCGCGGACGCGCCGGCTGCGGACCGTGCGGCGCCCGACCTTCACGGCGACCCGCGCGGTGGCGGCGCCGGCCTCGCTCGACCGCACGCGCACGCGGATGCCGCGCCGTGCGCGCTGCGAACGGGTCGCGCTCAGGGTCAGCACCGGCCGCGTGACGTCCGCCGGCGTGTTCGGCAGCGTGCCGGGGCCCGGGGGGACGGGCCCGCTCGGGCCGCCGGGCGGCGGCGTGCCGCCCGCGTCGTCCCCGCCGCCGCCGTCGTCCCCGCCGTCGTCGCCGGAGCCCTGCCCCGGGCCCGGCTCCTCGTGCACGGCCTCGCGCGCGGCGTAGGCGTCCTGCTCGAGACCGTCCTCGTCGTCGCTGGTCAGCGCCGCGACCGTGCTGAAGACGAGCGTCGCGCCGTCGGCGCTGAGCGCCTCGAAGGAGGTCTCCTCCGACGTGTCCGCGACCAGGCTCGTGACGCCGTCGCGGCGGACGTAGACGTCGTCGGCCCCGTCATCGTCGTCGGCGGTCAGCGGGTACTCGGTCGAGAGGGCCACCGTGCCGTCCGTGCCGACGCCCTCGACGTTGGCGTAGAAGTCGGGGTGGTCGGTCGCGGCGGCCGGGCCGGTCGTGACGAGCGAGATCGCCGCGCCGGCGCGCTCGTAGACGTCGGGGTCGCCGCCGTCGTCGTCCGCCGCCACGAGCGACTCGGTCGTGGTGAAGAAGATCCGGCCGAAGTCGTCGGCCGCGAAGTCGAGGCCGAGGAGCAGGCCGTCGACCGGGGACGGGTCGCCGCTCGCCGTGCGGCTGACCAGCGTCGTCACCGGCGAGCCCGCGGTCGTCGTGACGTAGAGGTCGGCGTCGTCGTCGAGGTCGTCGGAGGTGAGGGCCTCGCTCGTCTCGAAGGCGACCATGCCGAGGTCGGGTGTGGCCGCGTCGAAGATCGAGGCGTGCAGGGTCGTGCCGGAGGTAATGAGCCTGACGCCCGACGCGGTCCACAGGTAGACGTCGGGGAGGTCGTTCTCGTCGGCCTCGACGAGCGGCTCGTCGGTCGTGAAGAGCATCTTCGTGCCGTCGTCCGACACCGCCAGGAGGCCGGCGTGCGCGTCCGCGTCGTCGCCCGCCTGCACGCGGTCGGTGAGCATCGTCGTGGTGCCGCCCGCGCGGAGATAGATGTCGGCGTAGGAGTCGTCGTCGCCCGGGTCGATCTTGCGGGTCGTGCTCCAGAACACCGTCGTGCCGTCGGGCGAGACGGCGATGTCCTGCTCGTGCGTGGTGGCGGTGTCGGGCGTGTCGTCCGACCGCGTCAGGAGCACGATCGCGCTGCCGTCGCGGACGTAGGCGTCGGTGCGGTTGCCGTCCTGGTCGACCGCCGGGTCGAGCGGCTCGAGCGTGTAGAAGAACACGCGGCCGAGGTCGGGCGAGGCGTCGAGGAAGCGCGCGGGGAAGGCGCCGTCGGCGTTGCCGTCGTCGTTGTCCGACGCGAGCGTGATCGTCGCGCCGTCGTGGCGGTAGACGTCGGTCTGGCTGCCGTCGTCGTCGCCGTCGGTGAGCGCCTCGTCGGTGGAGAAGACGATCTCGGCGCCGTCGGCCGACGCGGTGCCGAAGTCGATGTCGAGCGAGGTGCCCGGCGTGACGAGCGTCGTGGTCGTCCCGGCGCGCCGGTAGACGTCCTCCGCGCCGTCGTCGTCCTGGTCGACGAGCCCCTCGGCGGTCACGAACAGGACCGTCTCGGCGTCCTCGCTCGTCCACACGACCTGGGCGCCGTCGGCGGTGCCGTGCGGCGCGGGCCCGGTGGTGACGAGCTCGTGGACCTGGTGGCTCGCCGGGGCCGCGGGGGCGGCCGCGAGGAGCAGCGTTGCGGCGGCGACGGCCGCGCGGAGGACTCCGGGGAACGGGCGCATCGCCGCCGCAGGCTAGTGCTCACTGACTGACGTTCAACCCTCTCGACGAATGTCGTAAGGGCCGCCCGGCTAGACGGCCTCGGCGACCGGATCCGGGCGCACGACGACGGTGTCGGCGACGGGCGTGATCTCGTCGGCCGGCATGCCGACGCGGGCGGCGTGGGCGCGGATCGCCTCGGGGCTCGTCGACTGGTAGATGCAGACGGTCCCGAGGTTGCCGTCGTCCTCCTGGACGACGTAGGAGCGGATCCAGCGGATGTCCGCCGACATCTCCTCGTCGCCGACCTGGCGCGAGCGGGCAGCGGCGGCCTCGAGCTCCTCGGGGGACTTCCAGGCGTTGCGGCGGCGGATGACGTAGAGCTGCATGGGACTGACCTCCTGGGTCGTTGCGGTCAGGAGGCAGCCTTCAGGGCGTCCGTGTGAGCCAGCGTGTGAGCGGCCTCCAGAGCCCCCGGGCGGCCCAGCGCCGCCTCGTGGCGGTACGCGCTCGCCGCGAACTCGCGCATGCCCGTGCGTCCCGCGAGCTCGTGCAGCTCGGCGACCCAGGCCTCCGCGCGCTCGTCGCCCTCCTCGATCGCCTTCGCGCAGAGCGCGTCGAGGGCGTGGGCGCCGACCCAGCGGTACCCGTCGGCGGACTCGAGCGACCGGCGCCGCGCGTGATCGAGGCGGTCGATGGCGACGGCGGGGTCGGGCTCGAGCAACGCTAGGCCGCGCTCGGACAGCCCCTCCCAGCACGGGTCGTGGAAGTGCAGGCCGAGCGCATACGCGTGCTCGAGGCGGTCGCCGGCGACCTCACGTTCGCCGAGCGCGATCTCCACCTCGGCGAGCAGCGCCTCGGGCCACGGGACGAACTGCAGCCACCCGTCGTCGACCGTGATCTGCAGCGATCGGGAGAGCGTCGCGTGCGCCTGCGCGAGCTCGCCCCGCTCGGCCTCGAGCCGGCCGCGCAGCGAGAGGGCGTAGGCCAGCCAGCGCAGCTCGCCCGCCTCCTCGGCCTCGGCGATCGCGCGGTCGAGGTGCTGCGCGGCGTCGGCGCTGCGGCCGGTGTCGGCGAGCGCCATTCCGCTGATGCTGTCCATCGCCGCCAGCTCGCAGGAGTTGCCCTCGGCGGCGGTGCGGACCCGGCCCAGCAGGCTCAGCGCGCGCTCGTAGCGCCCGGCGATCACCTCGACGTAGGCGAGCTCGCGGAACGCCGACGCGCTCGTCTCGGCGTCGCCGCACGACTGCGCGACGAGCGCCGCGCGGCGCAGCAGCATGGCGCCCTCCTCGTCGCGGCCCTTGAGCGAGTGCACGAGCGCGTAGCCCAGCGCGAACAGGGCGCGGGCGAGCAGGTCGTCGTGCCCGCCGTCGGCGGCGGCCTGCACGGCGCCGCGCAGGGTGGCGATGCCGGCCTCGATCGCGCCCGACTCCGCCGCGCGCGTGCCGACCTCGAGCTGGGCCTGCGCGCTGGCGCGGCCGGGCGCGGGGGCCGCGCGCTCGGGCTCCGGCTCGGCGGCGGCGACGACGGCCGGGCTCGGGTCGCGGCCGAGCTCGCGGCGCATCAGGTCGACGCACGCCGCGCCGCAGGCGCGGGCGGCCTCGCGGTCGCCCGCCTCGACGTGGCAGCGGATGAGCAGCTCGTGGAAGTTCTCGTCGTACGGGTTGAGCGCGACGAGCCGGGTCGCGGTCGCCGCGGCGTCGCGTGCGTCGCCGGCGGCGAGCTGCGCGAGCGCCGCCTCGTGCAGCGCGCCCTCCGCCATCCCGCGGGCGCGCGAGCGCTCGAGCCGCAG
>DASVRH010000141.1:0-2547 GCA_036388715.1 Solirubrobacteraceae bacterium
CCCCACCGCGGCGTCGTCGAGCAGCGCCGCGAGCGCGGCGGCGCCCGCGGCCTCGGCGCGGATCGCGAACTCCGACCACAGCACGCGCATCGCCCGCGAGACGGAGGGCCGGTCGACGAGCGCGATCCGCACCCGCGCGCGCAGCGCCGCCTCGAGCGCCAGCCGGCCGACCCGGCGAACGGCGAGCCCCTCCGCCCACCCGGGCTCCAGCGGGCCGAGCGTGACGGCGCGGCCGGCCCGCAGCGAGGCGGCCATCGCGGGCGCGCTCTCCAGCTCCACCCCGACGACCTCGACGCCGCGCGGGCGCCAGTGCGCGAGCGACGCGGCGAGCAGGCCGCCGCCGCCGACGCCGACGTAGACCCGGGCCGGCGGGATGGCGAGCTGCTCGTCCGCCTCCACCCACAGCGACCCGTGGCCGGCGATGACGCCGGGGTCGTCGAAGCTCGAGACGTACACGTGGCCCGCCGCCCGCGCGGCCTCGCGAGCCGCGGCGTCCGCGTCGTCGAAGTCGCCCTCGACGGTGTGCAGCGTCGCGCCCGCCGCGCGCAGCTTGTCGAGCTTGACGGCCGGCGTGCGCGCGGGGACGAACACGGCGGCCGGGCACCCGCGCGCCCGCGCGGCGGTGGCCAGGCCCAGGCCGTGGTTGCCCGTCGACGCCGTCACGACGGCCGCGCCCGCGGTCAGCGAGGCGAGCCGCGCCGAGCAGCCGCGGAACTTGAAGGCGCCGGTGACCTGCGCCGTCTCGTCCTTGAGCGCCAGGGTCACGCCAGCCACCTCCCCGGTGACCAGCGGCGTCCGCACGACGCCCGCCGGCGCGGTCATGCGACGACGTCGGTCGGCATGCGCTCGAGCGCGGGCATCACGCGCTCGGCGAACAGCCGCCGCGAGCGCGCGGCTTGCCCCGGCGGCGGCGCGCCGAAGTGCGTCAGCAGGCACACGTCGGTGACGCCGAGACGACGCCACGCGTCGAGCCGTCCCGTGACGAACTCGGGCGTCCCCACGAGCAGCCGGTCCGGGTAGAGGTCGTCGAACCCGGTGGCGCGCAGCGCCGTCAGCCCGGGCCGCAGCACGAACTGCTCGTGCACGCCGCGGAGGTAGCTCTCGAGCGCGTCGCGCGCGCCCGCGACCGCCTCCTCCTCGCTCTCGGCGACGTGGAGCAGCTCGTTGACCATGATCCGCGGGGGCAGGCCGTCGCCGCGCGCCGCGCGCCCCGCGAGGTACGTCTCGATGGCGGCGTGGGTTTCCTCCGTCTTGCGGTTGTAGGGATTGAGCATCAGGCCGTAGCCCCGCTCGCCCGCCAGCCGGCAGCTCTCCAGCGAGGTCGACACGGCGATCCAGATCGGGACCGGGCGCTGCACCGGGCGGGGCGTGACGGGGGGCCCGTCGCCGTCACCGTCGAGCGCCCCGGCGCCGAGCCCGCGCTCCAGCGCCTCGAGGCCGGCCAGGAACCGCGGCTGGCGCTCGTCGAACGGGATGCCGAGCGCGTCGAACTCGTGCTGCATGAACCCGCGGCCGACGCCGAGCTCCAGGCGCCCGCCGCTCAGCGCGTCGACCATCGCGAACTCCTCCACCGTCGCGCGCGGATCGCGCAGCGGCAGGACCGCGACGGCGGAGCCCAGGCGCAGCCGGGTCGTCACCCCGGCGAGATAGGCGAGCAGCACGCCCGCCGCGGGGACGACGCCGCCGTAGCGCCCGGCGTGGTGCTCGGCCACCCAGATGCCCGCGAACCCGAGGCGCTCCGCCTCGGCCGCCTCGCCCGCGATCAGCTCGTAGACCGGCGTCGCATCGTCGTCGCTGCTGCGCAACAACGGGATGTGGATGAGATGGAAGTGCAAGGTTCGCTTCCGGCTCGCGCCCGCTCCGCGGATGTGGCGCGCATAGCTAACCAGAATCGTTGAGCGATTGACACTGCGTCTTCGACTACGATCCCTCGATCGCTCCGTGATGCACGTACCGAAGCGCCTTCTCTGCGCGTCAGGACGCGTCCGGCCCGCCGGCGACGCGCAGGTGCGCGACCTGCTGCGGCAGCTGACGCCCGCCGACGCGGGGTCGTTCTTCGACCTCGCCGCCTCCCATCAGGTCCTCCCCCAGGTCCACCGGCAGCTGGCCCGCTCCGCGGACGACGCGAGCCCCGCGGGGCGCGATCTCGTCGAGCGGCTGGGCGCGGCGGTAGCGGCGATCGAGCGGTCCCTCGACGTCCACGCGCGCGCGCTCGACGACCTCGCCGCGGAGGCGGTCGCGCGCGTCACCGCCATCAAGGGCGCCGCCCTCGCGCGCCTGTACGACGAGAGCACGGGCCGCAGGGAGATGCGCGACGTCGACCTGTGGACGCCCACGCCGTCGCTCTGGCCGCTGGTCGCCCACCTCGTCGACCGCGGCTACGGCGTGCACAAGGTCCGCGTCGGCCAGTACGGCGGCTCGGGAGCGCCGCCGGCCCACGGCATCTGCCCGCTGACCCTGGCCGGCGACGACGGCGGGCGCGACACGGTCGAGATCGACCTGCACTTCGGCGCGTTCCCGGCGCTCGGCGAGGGGCTCGTGCCCCTC
>DASVRH010000142.1:0-16864 GCA_036388715.1 Solirubrobacteraceae bacterium
GTCGTGCGGCGTCGCGTCGCTCGCGCTCGGCGCGCGCCGCGGCGGCGACCTGCTGCGCGCCGCCGACGCGGCGCAGTACACGGCCAAGCGCACCGGCCGCAACCGCGTCTGCGTCTCCGACGGCCACCTCGAGGAGACGTGGCGCGAGGGCCGCTCGGAGCGCCGCGCCATCCGCGGGCGCCGCCAGGCGGCCGACCTCGACCTGGCGAGGCTGCTCGACGACGCGCTCGACGCGCTCGACGGCCCGCTGCGCGACCGGCCCGCGCTCGACCGGCTCGAGGCCGTCGCGCTCGGCTGCGGTGCGGCGGTCGACGCCAGCGCGACAGTCGTCTCCTACCGCGCCGCCGGCGGCGACCTGATCGACACCGTCTTCGCCAACGACGCCCGCACCAACCGCACCTCCGGCCGTCGGTTCGGCACCCTCGGCGAGTCGTACGAGAGCTCGAAGTTCCCGACGACGCACCGCATCCTCGCGGCCGGCGGATCGTTCGTGGTGCTGGCCGACGACCCCGACGCGGACGCGGCCGAGAAGGCGCTGCTCGCCGAGTGGGGGATGGCCGGGGTGGCCGCCGCGGCGGCCGTGCAGCATCGCGAGGGCGCGTGGCTCGTCGAGGTCTACGCCGACGGCGCGACGCTGCCGGTGGAGGCGATCGAGACGCCGCTGCGCCTGCTCGTCGGAGAGGCCGTTCGCTCGGCGGCCGACACCGCCTCGCTCAGGCTCGCCTCGTAGAGCGCGCCCAGCGCTTCGCCCAGTCGTTCAGCGGCATCAGGACGTCGCGCAGCTCCTCGCCGCGCGGCGTCAGCGCGTAGCCGTCGTCGCGTCGCTCGACGATGCCCGCCTCCTCGAGCTCGCGCAGGCGCTGCGTCAGCACGGAGGTCGAGATCTCCTCGGCCTGGAGGTCCTTGAACCGCCGCGGGCCGTCGCGGAGGTCCCAGAGGACGCGGAGCGTCCACCGGCGGCCGAGGACGTCCATCAGGTCGGCGATGGGGTGGCGTGCTTGCACTTCGGATTTAGAAGCTCTATCGTTCACTTCGAAAATCGAAGTAGGAGCATACGCCATGACCGCCCGCATCGCACCGATCGACCCGCCGTACGAGCCGGAGATCGCCGGCGAGCTCGAGCGCCTCATGGGCGCGGCCACCGACGTCGAGCCGCTCCGCCTCTTCCGCACCGTGGCGCACCACCCGCGGATGCTCACCGCCTTCCGCCGGATCGGCGGCGCCGTGCTCTCGAAGGGCACGCTGCCCGCGATCGAGCGCGAGACCGTCATCCACCGCGTCACCGCGCGGGCGGGCGCCGAGTACGAGTGGGGCGTGCACGCCGTCGTCTTCGCGAAGCCGCTCGGGCTCGACGAGGAATGGCTGGCCGCGACCGTGGACGGCGCGCCGGAGGACTTCGAGGACGAGCGCCAGCGGGTCCTGATCGCCATGTGCGACGAGCTGCACGAGACCGCGACGCTCTCCGACGCGACCTACGCGGAGCTCGAGGCACGGTGGCCGCGCGAGCAGATCGTCGAGCTGCTCTGCCTCGCCGGCTTCTACCGCCTCGTCTCCTACCTGGTCAACGGCCTCGCGATCGAGCCCGAAGCCTGGGCTGCTTCCTTTCCGCGACGTCCTGCCACGTCCGGCCGGTCTTGACCGACTCGGGCCGCTCGGCGACGACGTCGGAGCCGCGCCGCTCGAGCCCGTCGACCTTCTTGACGAGGAGCCACTTGCGCTCGCCCCACCGCGTCATGGCGAACGCGCCCTCGAGCTTCTCGCCGTGCAGCACGAAGGTGAAGCGATCGTCGTCGGGCGTGCCGTCGAGCGGCTCGTAGTCGCCGCGGTCCCACAGGATCACCGCTCCGCTGCCGCCGCCCATCCCGACCAGTCCCTCGAACCCGCCGTAGGCGAGCGAGTGGTCCTCGACCGGGATGGCCAGCCGCTTGACGGCCGGGTCCATCGACGGCCCCTTCGGCACCGCCCACGACACGAGCACGCCCTCGTGCTCGAGGCGGAAGTCCCAGTGCAGGGTCGTGGCGTCGTGCTGCTGGACCACGAAGCGAGGCATCGTCTCCGGTATGCCCAAGCCGCCCCCGCCCGGACACCTCTTCTAGAGGTAGCGCTCGGCCGCGCGCTCGACGGACTGCGCGTAGCCGCCGCCGAACAGGGCGGCGTGGACCAGGAGCGGGAACAGCTGGTAGAGCTGGACGCGCTCCTCGTGGCCTTCGCTCAGCGGCGCGACCTCCTCGTAGGCGGCGAGGAAGCGAGATGACGGCCCGCCCACCCCGCCGAAGAGGCGCAGCATCGCCAGGTCGATCTCCCTGTGGCCGCCGTACGCCGCGGGGTCGATGAGGTACGGCCGCCCGCCGCTGGCCAGGACGTTGCCGCTCCACAGGTCGCCGTGCAGGCGCGCCGGCGGCTCCTGCGGGCCGGCGAGGTCGTGGATGTGCGAGCACACCGCCTCCACCGCGGCGCGTCCGGAGGCGCCGAGAGACGCGCGGTCGAGGAGCGCGAGGAGGCGGCGCTCGGCGTAGAACGCCGGCCAGTCGTCGGAGGGCTCGTCGTCGAAGACGAGCGGCCCGATGCGGAGGTCCTCCACCGGCGCCCCCGGCGGGGCCGCCCCGATCCTCTTTGCGCCCACCGCGTGGATCCGCGCGAGGCCGCGCCCGAGCTCCTCCTCGTCGACGCGGCCGCCCTCCTCCAGCCACTCGAGCGCGAGGAAGTCGTCTCCCACGTCGATGACCTCGGGCACGGGAAGAGCGGCCGGCTCCGCGAGCCAGCGCAGCGCCGCCGCCTCGGTCGCGTACTCGCCCGGCCCGGGATCCGCGCGCGTCTTCACGAAGGCCACGGTCCCGTCGTCGAGGATCACGCGATGGGCGTTGTTGATGTCGCCACCGGAGACCCGCGCGGTGGAGGTCACCGCGCGGCCGGCGATCGAGGAGGGGAGTGTCACCGGACCTCTTCGAGCAGCGCCCGGCAGGCCTCCTCGACCTGGTCGAGCACGGTGTCGAACCCGTCGGGGCCGCCGTAGTACGGGTCGGGGACGTCGAGGCCCGGCCCGCGCAGCAGCCGCACCTTCGAGCGCGCCTCCTCGTCCGGCGCCAGCGCGCGCAGGTCGCGGAGATTCTCGGAGTCCATGGCGAGGACGAGGTCGAAGCGGTCGAAGTCGCCCGGGTCGAACCGCCGCGCCGCGCCCTCGAGCGCGATGCCACGCCGCCGCGCCGCCTCCGTCGCGCGTTCGTCGGGCGGCGCGCCGACGTGCCAGCCGCCGGTGCCGGCGCTGTCGATCTCGATCTCGTCCTCGAGCCCCGCCTCGCGGACGAGGTGGCGCATGACGCCTTCGGCGGTGGGCGAGCGGCAGATGTTCCCGAGGCAGACGAAGAGGAGGCGCACGCCTGGCATGATCCCGCCATGGACGGGCCTTCGCAGTCAGCCCCCTTCGAGCCGCTGCGCGCCAGCGAGCAGCGCCCCGCGCGGACCGTGCCCGCCCTGCCCGTCGCGCTCGCCATCGTGGTCGCGGCCGGGTGCGCGATCGTGCTCTTCACGCTCGGCGCCGTCGCCGCGATCGGCGGGTCGGTGCTGGCCGCGGTCGCGGGGTTCCTGCTCTTCGGCATGGTCGTGGTCCAGCCCAACGACTCGCGCGTGCTCGTGCTCTTCGGCCGCTACACGGGCTCGATCACCCACGAGGGCTTCTTCTTCGTCAACCCGTTCACGGGGTTCTGGCGGCAGTCGGTGTCGCTGCGCGTGCGCAACTTCCAGAGCGACCGGATCAAGGTCAACGACGCGCAGGGGAGCCCGATCGAGATCGCGGCGGTCGTCGTCTGGCGCGTGGTCGACACGGCGAAGGCCGTCTTCGACGTCGACGACTTCGAGGCGTTCGTCGTCATCCAGAGCGAGACCGCGGTCCGCCACCTCGCCTCGACGCTGCCGTACGACACGTTCGGCTCCGACGCCGAGCGGTCGCTGCGGGGCGACCCCGAGCAGGTCGCGGCCGAGCTGCGCGACGAGCTGCAGGAGCGGCTCGCGGCGGCGGGCATCGAGGTCCTCGAGACGCGGCTGACGCACCTGGCCTACGCGCCCGAGATCGCCGAGGCCATGCTGCGCCGCCAGCAGGCCGTCGCGATCGTGGCGGCGCGGCGGACGATCGTCGAGGGCGCCGTCGGGCTCGTCGACCTCGCCCTGCGCGAGCTGGCCGAGCAGGGGACGGTGAGTCTCGACGAGGAGCGCAAGGCGGCGATGGTCGCCAACCTCATGGTCGTCCTCAGCGGCGACCGCGGCACGTCCCCGATGATCAACGTGGGCAGCTGATGGACCTCGGCCTGGAGGGCAAGGTCTGCGTGGTCACCGGCGCCAGCCGCGGCATCGGGCTGGCCACCGCGAAGAAGCTCTGCTCCGAGGGCGCCCGCGTGCTCTTCGTCGCGCGCAGCGCCGACGCCGTCGAGCGCGCCGCGGACGGCTGCGGCGGCGAGTGGCTCGCCGTCGACGTCACCGCGCCCGACGCCGCCGACCGCGTCATCGCGACGTGCGCGGAGCAGATGGGCGGCGTCGACGTGCTCGTCAACAACGCCGGCACCTCGTTCGCCCGCCCGCTCGACGAGCTGACCGACGAGGACTGGGCCGGGCAGTGGAACCTCCACGTCATGGCGCCGATGCGGCTCATGCGCTGCGCGGCGCCGCGGATGGCGCGCGCCGGCGGCGGACGGATCGTCAACGTCACGTCGTCGGCGGGCAAGCGCCCGTCGCTGACGAACGCCGCCTACAGCGTCACGAAGGCGGCTCAGCTGTCGCTGAGCCGGGTCTTCGCCGACGCCTACGCCAAGGAGGGCGTGCTGGTGAACGCCGTCGCGCCCGGTCCGGTGAGCTCCGAGCTGTGGATCGGCGAGGGCGGCCTGGCCGACCAGAACGCCGAGGCGAAGGGCGTCTCGCGCGAGGAGGCGCTCGCCGCGCAGGCCGAGAAGGTGCCGCTCGGCCGCTTCGCCGAGCCCGAGGAGGTCGCCGACGTGGTCGCGTTCCTGTGCAGCGACCGCGCGAGCACGGTGACCGGCGCGGCCTGGTCGGCCGACGGCGGAACGGTCAGCACGATCGTCTGATCGCACATGCTGTAATGCCGCGCCGTGGCGATCGAGACCAAGGCCGTCGGCAAGCAGTTCCCCACGACCACCTACGCCGTGGGGCGCGAGAAGATCAAGGAGTACGCGCTCGCCGTCGGCGAGACGAACCCGGTCCACCTCGACCACGAGGCCGCGCGCGCGGCGGGCTACGAGGACGTCGTCGCCCCGCCGATGTTCTGCGTCGTCTACAAGTCGCCGGCGATGGCGCCCGCCATCTTCGACGCCGACGTGGGCATGAACTTCGCCCTGATGGTCCACGGCGGGCAGGAGTTCCGCTGGGGCCCGCTGGTGGTCGCCGGCGACGAGATCAAGACCACCGTCACGGTGAAGTCGATCGACGAGCGCGACGGCAAGGGCTTCTACGTCTTCGAGTCGGTGTCGGAGAACCAGCGCGGCGAGAGCGTCTGCGTCGGCACCTGGACCAACATCGTGAGGGGCGTCTGAGCATGGAACCCGGCGACGAGCTGCGCAAGCTCCAGGTCACCCCGGACAAGTACCTGACCGTCCGCTACGCGGGGGCGTCCGGCGACTACAACCCGATCCACATCGACGAGGAGTTCGCCAAGCAGGTCGGCCTGCCCGGGCGGATCCTCCACGGCCTGTGGACGATGGCCCAGGTCGCGCGGGCGCAGACGGAGAACGGCGGCGGCCCGCACGCGCTGAAGCGCCTCAGCGTCCAGTTCCGCGGGATGGGCCTGCCCGAGCAGGAGATCACGGTGACGAGCACGGTCAAGGAGGTCCGCGACGGCGTCGCGGTCATCGACACCGTCGCCGAGCAGAACGGCAACCAGATCATCCGCAACGCCGAGGCGGAGGTGGAGTCCTGAGCCGGGTGGCGCTGGTCCTCCTCGCCGTCGCCGCGCTCGCGGCGGGGTGCGGAGGCGACGACGACGAGCCGGGCGAGACCACGGCCGTGACGGTCACCCAGACCGTCCCCGCCACCACCGGGCCGGGGACGCCGGCGACGACGGGCGAGCAGGCGCCGGGCGACGACGCCCCGGCCGACGACGCTCCCGCCGAGGGGACACCGCTCGGCGAGCCCTCCGCGACGAAGGCCGAGTACGTCAAGAAGGCCGACGCCGCGTGCACGAAGGCGCGCAAGGACATCGCCGCCATCGGCCAGGAGGCCCGCAAGCCGCAGGGGATCGAGAAGCTCGCCGACCGCCTCGACCAGCTGGCCGACGAGCTCCGCGCCGCCGGGCCGCCGCGGGAGGACCGCGCCGAGGTCGCCGAGTTCATCGGCCTGCTCTCCGAGCTCGCCGCGGACCTGCGCGCGGTCGGCGGCGCCGTCGCCGGCAAGGACCGCGACAAGGGCCAGGAGCTGTTCGCCAAGCTGCGCAAGACCGGCGAGGCCGCGGCGAAGGCCGCGACCGACTACGGGTTCAAGGTCTGCGGCCGCACCACGCCCGTCGGCGGCTGACGACGCTCCTATCCTGAGGGCGTGCCCACCGCGCGCCAGGAGCTGATCCTCCGAAAGGTCGTCGAGGTCTACCTCGAGTCGGGGCAGCCGGTGGGGTCGAAGACCCTCTCGACCGACCCCGACCTCGACTGCCGCCCGTCGACGATCCGCAACGAGCTCGCCCGGCTCGAGGCGGTCGGCCTGCTGGCCCATCCCCACACGTCGGCCGGCCGCGTGCCGACCGACGCCGCGGTGCGGTTCTTCGTCGACGGCCTGCTCAGCGCGCGTGCCGCCCCGCCGACGCACGAGCTGCAGCTCTCGCTGACGAGCCGCGAGGTCGACGAGGCGATGCGGGCGACGACCGAGGCGCTGTCGCAGGTCTCGAACCTGCTCGCCATCGTCACCGCGCCGCCGATCGAGACGGCCGAGATCAAGCACATCGAGGTCCTCAGCCTCCAGCCGCAGGTGCTGATGGTCGTGATCATCACCTCGACGGGCGGCGTCTCCAAGCGCATCTTCACGTTCGAGGATCCCGTCGACCCCGGCCTCGCGGCGTGGGCCGCGGCGTACCTCAACGACCAGCTCACCGGCATGGACCTCGGGGCGCGCACGCTGCAGCGCCGGCTGAACGACCCCGGCCTGAACCCGCGCGAGCGCACGTTCCTCGACGCGCTGATGCCCGCGTTCACCGAGCTGGCCGCCACCGCCCAGGACACGCTCTACGTCGACGGCGCGGCGCGCCTGGTCTCCGAGCACCGCTTCGAGGACCTCAGCCAGATCAACGAGCTGATGACCGTGCTCGAGCGCCGGCGCGAGCTGCTCGCCGTCCTGCGCCGCGCGCTGAGCGAGCGCGACGTGCTGGTGCGCATCGGCGCCGAGAACGACGCGCCGCTGCAGTCGATGGCGCTCGTGGCCGCCGCCTACGGCCTGCCGGCGCGCAAGCTCGGCACCGTCTCGCTGATGGGCCCGGTGCGGATGGACTACGCCGAGGCGATCGTCACCGTCCGCGAGGCGGCGCAGCAGCTGTCCCGGTACATCGAGACCGTCTACGACGAGCGCTAGTGCCGGCCGACGCGTACGAGCTCCTCGGCGTCCCGCGCGACGCCGACGAGACCCAGATCAAGAAGGCGTTCCGCAAGCTCGCCCGCGAGCTGCACCCCGACGTCAACCCGGACGACGAGACGGCCGAGGCGCGCTTCAAGGAGGTCGCCGAGGCCTACGAGATCCTCTCCGACCCCGAGCGCCGCGCGACCTACGACCGCTACGGCTACGAGGGCCTGCGCTCCGGCGGCTACGCCCCGACCGACTTCGGCGCCTTCGGCTCGCTCTCGGACATCCTCGGCGCGTTCTTCGGCGGCGAGGCCGGGTTGTTCAGCGGCGGGCGCGCCGGGCCGTCGGCGGGCGGCGACGTCGGCGCGACGCTGACGATCGACCTCGCCGAGGCCGCGCGCGGCACCGCGCAGGAGCTGCGCTACGAGGCGGTGGCGCGCTGCCCCAAGTGCCACGGCAACGGGGCCGAGCCGGGGACGCCGATCACGAGCTGCAAGCGCTGCGGCGGCTCGGGCCGGCTCCAGGGCGTCACGCGGACGCCGTTCGGCCAGGTCGTCCGGTCGGTGGCCTGCGACGTCTGCCACGGCGACGGCCGCGTGCCCGAGCAGCCGTGCTCGGAGTGCGAGGGCCGCGGGCGGACGGTCGAGGAGCGCACGCTGCGCGTCGACATCCCGGCCGGGATCGAGGACGGCCAGCGGATCCGCCTCGCGGGCCGCGGCCACGCCGGCGAGGCCGGCGCGCCGGACGGCGACCTCTACGTCGCCGTGCGCGTCCGCCCCGACGAGCGGTTCGTGCGCGACGGCAACGACCTCGTCACCGCGCTGGACGTCCCCGCGCCGCTCGCCGCGCTCGGCGCCACCCTCGAGGTCGAGACGCTCGACGGCCCCGCGGAGGTCGAGGTCAAGCCCGGCACCCAGCCCGGCGAGGTCGTCACGCTGCGCGGCAAGGGCGTGCCCGACCTGCGGCGCGGGCGCCCCGGCGACCTGCGCGTGATCGTCAACGTCGTCATCCCGCGCTCGCTGTCCAAGCGCCAGCGCGAGCTGCTCCAGGAGCTGTCGGGGTCGCTGACGGCCGACAACCTCGGCGACGGGGGCGAGTCGGTCCTCTCGAAGCTGCGCCGCGTCCTGCGGACGCCGTGATCCGCCTGGCCGTGCGCGTGCGGCGCGAGGACGCCGAGGTGGCGCTCGCGGAGCTGCTGGCGCTCGTGCCCGCCGGGGTGGAGGAGGTCGACCTGGGCGACCGCGTCGAGTACGCGGTCTACGGCGCGCCCGGGGAGCTGCCCGAGCTGCCGGACCTGCGCGCGGCGGCGGGCGGCGCGCTGGTCGAGATCGCGACGACCGAGGTCGCCGACGACTGGGCCGACCGCTGGCGCGCGTTCCACCGGCCCGTCGACGTCGGCCCGCTGCGCGTCCGCCCGCCGTGGGCCGAGGCCCGCGACGACCGCGACATCGTCATCGACCCGGGCCAGGCGTTCGGCACCGGCGGCCACGAGACGACGCGGCTGTGCCTGGAGCTGCTGCTCGACCTCGAGCCGTCGGGCCCGCTCGTGGACCTCGGCTGCGGGAGCGGCGTGCTGGCCATCGCCGCCGCGCGGCTCGGATGGTCGCCGGTCCTCGGGCTCGACTTCGACCCGCTCGCGGTGGAGGCGACGGGGGAGAACGCGCGGGTCAACGGCGTGGAGGTCGAGGCCCGGCGCTTCGACCTGCGCGAGGAGTCCGCGCCGGCGGCGCCGACCGTGGTCGCGAACCTGCTGCGGCCGCTGCTGCTGGAGGTGGCGCGGAAGGGAATCGAGGCCGACGCGCTGATCGCCTCCGGGCTGCTGCGGCACGAAGCCGACGAGGTCGCGGCGGCCTTCGCCGCGCACGACCTCGCCGAGCGCAGGCGGACCAGCCTCGGGGACTGGTCCGCGCTGCTGCTGGTGCGGGCTGGCTAGAGGCGCTCGCCGGCGTCGCCCTCGGCCTCGATCCGCTCCTTGCGGACCTCCTCGGAGACCTCGCGCTCGTCGACGACGGTCTCCTTGTCGAGGCGCACGCGCTCCTTGGGGACGGTGCGCTTCTCGACGACGGGCTCCTCGGCGTGGAGCGTGACCTCGTGCTCCTCCTCCGAGATCGCGGGGCCGTCGACGGCCTGGTCGACGTTGGCGTCCGTGATCGGCTCGCGCTCGATGCGGACCTCCTCGCGCTGGACCGGGACCGTCGTCTGGACGTTCTCGGTCACGACGTACTTGCGCAGGCGGGCGCGGCCCGTCTCACGCGAGGTCTTGCCGACCGCCAGCTCCTCCTCGGAGCGCGTCATCGCGTCGTCGGTCGTCGGGCCGGAGGTGTCGCGGCCGACCGGCTCGCGGTCGTGGTCGTGCTGGGCGTCGTAGTCGAAGTTGCCCCAGTCGACGCCGTAGTGCTCGTAGAGGCGCTGCTCCTCCTGCTCGGAGAGCTCGCCGTCGGCCTCGGCGTTCGGGGCGTCCTTGACCTTCGCCTTGTCGTACGGGACGGTCACGCCGTCACCACCGGTGCTGGCGTCGCGGATCGGCACGAACGACAGGTTCGAGCCGAAGAGGCCGGTCTTGACGGCCAGCCACTCGGGCTCGCCGCTCTGCCGGTCGAGGTACACGTCGGCGATCTCGCCGATCTTGTCGTCGCCGGGCCCGTAAAGCGTCTGGCCCTTCCAGGTCTGTACGTCCTGAATCGTCGGCATCAGGTTCTCTCTCTCCGTGGGATGGCTTGCTGGGTGGGGCGCCCATATAAGGCGTCCCCATCTGACCGACGTTCACGCGCCATCCCGGCGATAATGGCGCGCTCCCATGGCCTGGAACATCGTCATCGCGGGCGGCGGCTTCGGCGGCCTCTACGCGGCGCGCACGCTCGAGAAGGTGCTGCCGCGCGCCTCGGCGCGCATCACGCTCGTCAACGACGTGAACTTCATGCTCTACACGCCGCTCATGCCGGGCGCCGGCGGCGGGACGCTCGAGCCCCGCCACGTCGTCGTCCCCCTGCGCGACCAGCTCGACCAGACCGACCTGCGCCTCGGGCGCGTGACCGGCGCGAACCCCGACGAGAGCTGCCTGCACGTGCGCACGCTCGAGGGTCACGAGGAGCGGATCAGGTACGACCACCTGATCGTCTCGCTCGGCTCCGTGTCGCGGACGCTCCCGATCCCCGGGCTGGCCGAGCACGCGACCGGCTTCAAGTCGCTGCCCGAGGCGATCGGCATGCGCAACCGGCTCGTCAGGCACCTCGAGATGGCAGAGACGCTCGACGACCCGGTGAAGCGGGCCGAGTACCTGACGTTCGTCTTCGTCGGCGGCGGCTACGCGGGCGTCGAGGGCCTGGCCGAGCTCCAGGACTTCGCCGCCGACGCGATCGAGGAGTACCCGCGCTGCCGGACGCAGGGGATGCGCTGGGTGCTGGTCGAGGCCGCCGACCGGATCATGGGCGAGATCGCGCCCGACCTCGCCGAGTTCTGCATGCGCGAGCTGCGCGGGCGCGGGATCGAGATCCGCACCCGCACGACGCTCGAGGAGGTGACTGCGACCACGGCTCGTCTGTCAGACGGGGAGACGATCCCGACGCGCAGCGTGTGCTGGACGGCGGGCGTGCGGCCGCATCCGGTGGTGGAGCGGCTCGGCCTGCCGCTCGAGCGCGGGCGGATCAAGGTCGACTCCTACATGCAGGTCGCGGGGCGCGACAACGTCTGGGCGATCGGCGACTGCGCGGCGGTCCCCGACCCGGCGAAGGGGTACAAGGAGCCGTGCCCGCCGACGTGCCAGCACTCGCTCCGGCAGGGGCGCAACGTCGCCCGCAACGTCGCCGCGGCGATCGGCACCGGGCGCAGGAAGAAGTTCACGTACCGGACGCTCGGCGTCTTCGTCGACCTCGGGCGCCGCAAGGCGGTCGCCTCGACGATCGGCATCAAGTGGCGCGGCACCCCGGCGTGGCTGCTGGCCCGCACCTACCACCTGGCGATGATGCCCGGCATGGGGCGCCGCGCGCGCCTGCTCGTCGACTGGAACGTCGGCCTGCTCTTCGGCCGCGACATCTCCGAGCTCGGCCAGCTCGGCCAGCCGCCGCCGTCGCTCGACAGCGGCGGTGAGCTGGAGGCCCACTCTGCGGGGGGCACCACCGCCGTACACTGAGGGTCAGTGACGCTGGCCGACAGGGTGAAGGAGGATCTCGCCGCCGCGATGCGCGCCGGAGAGCGGGATCGCGTCGGTCGGCTGCGCCTGGTCCTCTCCGAGCTGCAGAAGGCCGCGAAGGAGGGCAACGACGACGAGGTGGCGATCCTCCGCCGCGAGCGCAAGCGCCGCCTCGACGCCGCCGCTCAGTTCCGCGAGGCGGGTCGCGACGACCTCGTCGCCGGCGAGGAGGCCGAGGCCGAGCTGATCGGCGCCTACCTGCCCGCCGAGCTCTCCGACGAGGAGCTCAACGCGCTCGTCGCCGAGGGGATCAGCGAGGCGGGGGCCACGTCGCCGAAGGACATGGGCGCGGTCATGAAGGTCGTGATGCCGAAGGTCGGCGGGCGCGCCGATGGGCGTCGCGTCTCGGCCGCGGTCAAGGAGATCCTCGCGTGAGGCGCCAGATCGAGCTCGGCAACGACGTCGCGCGCGAGCTGGCCGGCTCGGAGGACGCCGTCCTGCGCGAGATCGACAACCACGTCGACTGCGACGTGTTCCTGCGCGGCAACGTCGTCACCCTCGACGGCACCGAGCAGGCGGTCGCCGCCGCGGAGGAGGTCGTGCGCGAGGTCTCCGACCTCATCGCCGGCGGCCACCAGATCTCGCCCGGCACGATCTCCGCGGTCACCGGCGCGCTCGACGCCCACACCTCGCCGTCCGAGGTGCTCGAGGACGTCGTCTGGCGCCACCGCTCGACGAAGGTCGCGCCGAAGTCGGTGACGCAGAAGCGCTACGTCGACTCGATCCGCCGCAACACGATCACGTTCGGCATCGGCCCGGCGGGCACGGGCAAGACCTGGCTCGCCGTGGCGAGCGCCGCCGCGGCGCTCTCGCGGCGCGAGGTCAACCGGATCATCCTCACCCGCCCCGCGGTCGAGGCGGGCGAGCGGCTCGGCTTCCTGCCCGGCGACCTGATGGCCAAGGTCGACCCCTACCTGCGGCCGCTGTTCGACGCGCTCCAGGACATGCTCGATCCCGACAAGGTCCAGCAGCACCTCGAGCGCGGCTCGATCGAGGTCGCGCCGCTGGCCTTCATGCGCGGGCGCACGCTGAACGACTCGTTCGTGATCCTCGACGAGGCGCAGAACACCTCGCCCGAGCAGATGAAGATGTTCCTGACCCGGCTCGGGTTCAACTCGAAGATGGTCATCACCGGCGACATCACGCAGATCGACCTCCCGCGCGACCAGCAGTCCGGCCTGATCGTCGTCAAGGACATCCTCGACGAGGTCGACGGGATCGAGTTCGTGCAGTTCGGCCGCGAGGACGTCGTGCGCCACCGGCTCGTGCAGCGGATCGTCGACGCGTACGCCGACGCGGCCAAGCGCGGCGCGACCGAGCTGCGCCCCGCCGATCGCCGCCGGGCGTAGTGGAGGTCGAGGTGATCGGGGCGCCGCCGGGCCTGCCGGCGGCCGAGGTCGAGCGCCTCGCGACGCTCGCGGCCGCCTCCGCCGCGATCGACGACGGCCACGTCGCCGTGACGTTCGTCTCCGGCGAGCGGATCGCGGAGCTCAACGAGCGCTTCCGCGGCAAGCCCGAGCCCACCGACGTCCTCTCGTTCCCCGTCGACGAGGGCGCCGAGCCCGTCGGGCCGCGCGAGCTCGGCGACGTCGTCATCGCGCCCGACCACACGGCCGACCTGCGCGAGGCGGTCGTCCACGGCGTGCTGCACCTCGTCGGCATGGACCACGAGACCGACGACGGCGAGATGCTGGCCCTCCAGGCGGAGATCCTCTCTTGGTGACCCGGTCGGGGTTCGTCGCGCTGGCCGGCCGCCCCAACGTCGGCAAGTCGACGCTCGTCAATGCCCTGATCGGGCGCAAGATCGCGATCGTCTCCGACAAGCCGCAGACGACGCGGCGGGCCATCCGCGGCGTGGCGACGACCGACGAGGCCCAGCTCGTCCTCGTCGACCTGCCCGGGGTGCAGCGCCCGCGCGACGCGCTCACCCAGCGCATGCAGGCGCGCGTCGAGCGCGAGGTCGCCGACGACGACGCCGTCCTCATGGTCATCAACGCCGAGGAGGGCGTCGGGCCGGGGGACCGGTGGATCGCCGACCTGCTCGCCAGGGCCGAGGTGCCGGTGATCGTGGCCGTCAACAAGGTCGACCGGCTCAACCGCCCGCAGGTGGCCGAGGTCCTGACGGCGGCGGCGGAGCTGCCCGCCGTCGACGACGTGTTCCCGGTGAGCGCGAAGACGGGCGCGGGCGTCGAGCCGCTGCGCGAGCACCTGACGGCGCTGCTGCCCGAGGGGCCGTTCTTCTTCCCCGCCGAGGCGCCGACCGACCAGCCGCTCGAGGTGCTGCTCGCCGAGCTCGTGCGCGAGCAGGTGCTGCGCCGGACCTTCCAGGAGGTCCCGCACTCGGTCGAGGTGCACATCGAGGACCTCGACCTGGATTCGCGCGACGACCTGGCCGCCGTGCGCGCCCGGGTCTGGGTCGAGACGGACTCGCAGAAGGGCATCCTGATCGGCAAGGGCGGGCGGATGATCAAGACGGTCGGGACGGCCGCCCGGTCGGCGCTCGAGCTCGAGCTCGGGCGGCAGGTCCACCTCGATCTGCGGGTCGACGTGCGGCGCGGATGGCGGCGCGACGAGCGCCTCCTCGACCGCCTCGGCATCGAGTAGTCCGACACGCGTCCACTGCCGTACGGGCCGGGCCGCCGCGACCGATGAACTGGTCACAGGCGACACGGCCCACGGAGGGGCCGCCCGGGCGGGAGAGGCGAGCAAGGGACCGCACGCCGAACCTCGATCGGGTCGCCAGGGAAGACGTCCATTCGCTCAGCCGCACGTGCCCCCAGCGCGTGCGGAGCGCGGCTCGCCGCGCCACCAGACCTCCTGAGCGAGGGACATCCACCGGGCCGGGCGTTGGGGGACGCCCGGCCCGGTTCTTTTTCCGGACTCGACCCTTCGTCCACCCCCGGAAGCGGCCACTGACGGACAGTCGTCCAGGCCCCTTCAACCGCGGGCGCTCAGGCCGACGAAGGGAAGGCAAGGCGGTAACGGCTCATGGAGGAGCCGCCCAGCCGACGGAGGCGCGCAATCTTCGAGCCGCGCGCCGAACCGCGGAAGGGCCGCCAGGGATTGCCAGTGAACCAGCCGCTCTCCGGGAGAAGGCGGCGTGGGGAGGCCTTTCCCACCGGGCCGGGATGCGTTGGGGGACGCGCCCGGCCCGGCTGCGTTAACGGCGCCGCGCGACGAGGCTGCCCGACAGCGTGCAGAGCGGGTAGCTCGGGTCGTCGACCGCCGACGCGGTCGCGTCGACCGTCGCGCGGAACGTCGAGCCCTTCACGCCGCCGACGAGGTCGTACTCGAGGATGTGCCCGTCGAGCGTGCGCTTGCCGCGGAACATGGCCGAGGCGCCGACGGGACCGGGCCGCAGGTGGCTCGACCCCGCGCCGCGGACCGTGAACGTGCGCTTGGGGCCGTCGGCGCAGCGCAGCACCATCGTGATCCGGCGCAACGTCGCCTTGCGCCGCGTGATGGCCAGCGACGCCGAGCCGCGCGAGCCGCCGCCCGAGATCGAGGAGACCTTGCCCTGGTAGGCGCCGGGCGACCACTGGCCGGCGTCGGCGGCGGTCGCCCCGGTGGCGGCCGTGGCGGCGAGGGTGGTGAGGAGGAGGAGCGTGCGGCGGTTCATGGCGCCATCGAATCGCGCCGCGACCCCGGCGCGCATCGGGGGAACCCCGGGTTCGGCGGCCCCCGGTCCCCGGCGCGGCGTCCCTAGGGTTCGGCCGCGTGCTTCTCCAGGCCTGTCTCAACGGCGCTCGGTCGCCCGACGAGCATCCGGCGCTGCCGGTGACCGCCGAGGCGCTCGCGTTGGACGCGGCGGCGTGCGTCCGGTTGGGCGCCGGCGCCATCCACCTGCATCCGCGCGACGACGACGGCCGCGAGTCGTTCGACGCGGACCTCGTCGATCCGGTCGTCGCGTACGTACGGGCGGCGTGCGGCGTGCCCGTCGGGGTGGCCACGGGGGCGTGGGTCGAGCCCGACCCGGAGCGGCGCGCGAAGCTCGTCGGCGAGTGGCGGGCGCCCGACTTCGCGTCGGTGAACCTGTCGGAGGACGGCGCGGAGGCGGTGATGTGGGCGCTGCTCGAGGCCGGCATCGGGATCGAGGCGGGCGTCTGGAGCGTCGAGGACGCGGAGCGGCTGGCGGCGATCGAGCCCGCGCCGCGGCTCGTGCGGGTGCTGGTCGAGGTGATGGAGGGCGGGCCGGCGGAGGCGGCCGCGATCGAGGCGGCGCTCGACGACCTGGGCGTCGAGGGGCCGAGGCTGATCCACGGCGAGGACGACGCGTGCTGGCCCGTGCTCGCCCACGCGCGCCGGTCGGGGCGGGACGCCAGGGTGGGGCTCGAGGACACGCTCGTGCTGCCCGAGGGCCGGCCCGCGCCGGGCAACGCCGCGCTGGTCGGCGTCGTCAGAGCGCTGCGCTGAGCACGTCGGCCAGGCCGGCGACGTCGGCGGGAGAGAGCGCGTCGGTGAAGAGGAACGGCAGCTCGGCGATCTCGCAGTCGGCCTCGGCCTCGAGCGTCGAGAGGTGGGTGTGCTGGTTCTCGGCGCGGCCGTCGGCCTGGGCGATCTCCGTCGCGATGGCGGGCGGGGCGGCCGCGCGGACCCGCTTGAGCTCCTTGGCGTCGAAGCGGTCGGGGAGGACGCCGTTGACGACGATGGTCTCCAGCCGGCGCCCGAGCGACTTGCGCAGCCGCTTGCCGAGCTCGAGCGTCTCGGTGACCGGCAGCTCGCCGGGCAGGGCCACCGCGACGTACGCCGTCTCGCGGTAGTCCTCGAGCCACTCGCGCACGCGCTGGGACTGCGTCGCGATCGGCCCGACGCGGGCGATGTCGGCGAACGTCCCGGGCGTGCGCAGCATCCCGACGGCGTGGCCGGAGGCGGGGCCGTCGACGACCACGAGGTCGTACGGGCGCGCCTTCTTGTCCCACCGCTTGGGCTGCGCGAGCTCCCACGTCTTGACCACCGTCCCCAGCTCCATCCCCCCGGGAGCGGCGTCGGCGAAGGTCCGGAAGAAGTTCGAGCGCGTAAGGACCTGTGTGAGCGCCCGCGACCCCAGGATCCGCCCGATCCACTCCTCCATGACCTTGTACGGCTCGATCGTCAGCGTCCAGAGCTTGTCGCCGACCTGCGTCTCGGTGCCAG
>DASVRH010000143.1:0-11356 GCA_036388715.1 Solirubrobacteraceae bacterium
GGCGGCCCCGAGGGGCGCTGTCGCGCGCGCGGCGCGGCTGGGGCGAGCGGCGGCGACCCTCCTCCTCGCCGCCCTCGCCCTCTGCGCGCTCGCCGTCGCCGGCGCCGCGTCGGTGGGCGTCGCGCCGCACGTCGAGCTGTCGGATTCGATGCGGCCGGTCCTCCGCGCCGGCGACGTCGTGTGGCTCGATCGGATCGCGGCGGCTGATGCCGAGGTCGGCGACGTCGTCGCGTTCGACGACCCGAAGCGCGACGCCGTGGTCCTCCATCGCGTCGAGGCGGTCCGGCCGGCTCCGCTCGGGCGGCTCGCGTTCCGCACGCGCGGCGACGCGAACAACGCCTCCGAGTCGTGGCGGATCGCGCGCGACGGCGAGGTCGGGCGCTACGTGGGCCTCCGCGTCCCGCACGCGGGGCGGGCGGTGCGCGCGCTCCAGGGCCCGCCTCTGGCGATCGTCGCGCTGCTGAGCGGCGTCGTGCTGGCCGCCCTCGTGCTCCGGAGGATCTGGGCGCGATGAGGAGCGTGGCCCTCTCGCTCGTCGCCGTCCTCTGCCTCGCGGCGGGCGCGCTCGCGGCCGTGCGGGTGGCGGAGCGGACCGCGCCCGCCCCCGGCCTCAGCACGGAGTCGGCGGCGCCGCTCTTCACGCTGACCAACCTCCGCCACGGCGACCGCGCGGAGCGGTGCGTGTCCGTCACCAACGAGGGCGGCGAGGCGCGGGGGTTCGTGGTCGGGCGCGTGCAGGCGGGCGACCTCGCCAGGCACCTCGGCGTCGTCGTGCGACGCGGGTGCGGCGACGGGCCCATCGTCTTCAGCGGCGGCCTCGACGACCTCGTGACGGTGCGCGACGAGGGCTGGGCAGCGGGTGCGCGACGGCGGTACGGGATCGCCGTCGAGGTCGTGGGCTCCGACGCCGAGGTCCAGGGGCGACGGGCCGTGCAGGAGTTCGGCTTCGGGATCGAGGCGGTGGCCGCGGCGGGTGAGGAGTCGCGCGGCGGCGGCGAGCAGGGCGGCTCAGCCGAGGAGCGCGGCGCGCAGGGCAGCGGTGGCTGCACCCAGCTGCGCTTCGTGGCCGACGGCCGCCGGCGCCCGCGCCCGGTCCTCATCAAGCGCCAGCGCGTCGACGCCCGCGTCACCGCGAAGCTCATCCTGCGGATCTACGGCGCGGCCGGCCAGCAGCGGCTCGTCCTCGTGACGGGCCTGCGCGTCGGTCGCAGGGTCCTGCCCGGCCGCCGGTTCGGCAAGGTCGCCTACGGCGTCGGGGGCGGCGCGACGGTGACCTCGCGCAAGCGCCCGTTCCGGGTCCGCATCGCCCCAGGCGCGCTGAAGCCCGGGAGGAACGTGGTCCGCGTCACGGTCGTGCCGAAGGGCGGGCGGCCCGTGAAGGCGCGGTACGTCCTGAAGATCGCCGCGCCGAAGGGGAGCACGGAATGCGAGATCGGGTGAGGTCTGCCGCCGCCGCGTTGGCGCTCGCGACGTTGGTGGCCGCCGTCGGCGCTGTCGAGTCGCGCTTCACGACCACGGTCAGCGGCGCGAGCCGCTTCGGCGCCGCCCCCGTCTTCCCGCCGCGCCCGCTCACGGCGCCGGTGGTCAGCGGCACGGTCGCCGACGGCGAGACCCTGACCGCGACGACCGGCACGTGGGCGCGGGCGCCGAAGGCGTTCCGCATCGAGTGGCTGCGCTGCGCCGCCGAAGGATGCGTCGCGGTCGGCGAAGGCCCGACGCGCGAGCTGACGGCCGACGATGCCGGCAGGCGGATCCGCGTGCGCGTCACCGCCACGAACGACGGCGGGAGCACGGCGGCCTCGTCGGCCGAGACGGGCGTCGTCGCCCCGCTCGCCCCGCCGCAGGCCGCGACCGCGCCGAAGATCGGCGGCGCCGCGACCGTCGGCCAGACGCTCACCGCCGGCGACGGCACGTTCACCGGAAGGCGGCTCACGGTCACGCGCCGGTGGCTGCGGTGCGCGACGACCTGCGCGCCCATCGCCGGCGAGACCGACCAGCGTCTCCTCGTCACCGGCGACGACGCCGGCGCGACCCTGAAGCTCGAGGTGACCGCGACCAACGCCGCCGGCACCGCGACCGCCACGACCCCGGCGACGAGCACGGTGGCGCGCCTCACCTACACGCAGATCCTCTGCGCCGACCCCGCGACCGGCCAGGGGGTCGCCACCGACGGCGCGCTCCCCAGCGGCCTGCGCGTCGGCGGCACGATCCCCGACCGCTTCGACCCGCGCCCCCAGACCCGCTGCGCGCCCGGCAGCCAGCCCGTCGTCCCGCTCTCCACCGGCGCCACCTTCAGCACGACGACCCCCGACGAGCGGATCGTGCTCGAGTACCGCCTCGTCCCCGGCACCGAGTTCCGCGGCGCGACGCTCTACCGCCAGGCCCAGATGAGCGGCAAGTGGAGCTGGGCGATCCAGTCCGCCTCCGTCACAAACCTCTTCGCCACCCCGGTCGCCGAGCTCTGCAGCTGGGGCGACGGCTGCACCACGCGCGGCACCACGGCCGACCGGTTCGCGCCCCAGAACCGCGTCGAGATCCCGCCCTCCCCCAACGACGGCTTCAACGTCACGCTCGCCTGCGACATCGGCAGCGGCGGGCGCTGCGACGCCGACGGCAGCCAGACCATCCGCGTCTTCGGCGGCCGCGTCACGCTCCGCGACACCGCCACGCCGAAGGTCACCGCGAAGGGCGGCGGCCTCCTGGACGGCCCGCTCCAGCCCCTCGACGACCTGGACCTCACCGCCACCGACACGGGCGCCGGCCTCTGGCGCCTGCACGTGACGATCGACGGCGAGGAGGTCGCCGCGCGGCCGATCCACGACAACCAGGGCCGCTGCCGCGCCGACGGCGAGTTCGCCATGCGCCAGCCGTGCGTCCTCAGCGCCGCGACCAGCCTCGCGTTCGACACGACGACCTGGCCGAAGCAGGGCCGCCTGCGCGTCCTGCTCGAGGACGCCGGCCGCAACACGACCGTCGTCGCCAACCGCGAGCTGCCCTAGAAGACGTTCGCCGAGAGCCAGTCCTCGGCGTAGAACGCGCAGAAGAGCGGCACGAGCCCCCACATCAGCGGATGGATGTCGCGCACCCGCCCGCGCGCGCACATGACGAGCACGTAGCCGATCACGCCGAACCCGATCCCGGCGGCGATCGAGAACGTCAGCGGGATCCCGGCGATGATGAGGAACGCCGGGAACGCCGTCTCGGGCTCGTTCCAGTCGATCGCCTGCGCCAGCCGCGTCATCAGCGCGCCGACCATGATCAGCGCGGGCGCGACCGCCGGATGCCCGGCGAACTCCTTCGTGTACGGCACGCCCTGGCCGACCAGCTCGATCAGCGGCACGAAGAACACCGTCAGCGCGAACAACAGGCCGGTCACCACGGCGGCGAGCCCCGTCCGCGCGCCCGCGCCGACGCCCGCGCCGCTCTCGACGTACGTCGTCACCGAAGAGACCCCGAAGGCCCCGCCGCCCGCCGCCGCCGCGCTGTCGACGAGCAGCACGCGCCGCATCTCCGGCAGCTCGCCGTCCTCGTCGGTCAGCCCGCCCTGGTGGCCCACGGCCACCGCGGTCCCGACGGTGTCGAAGAAGTCGGTCATGAACAGCGCGAAGATCACGGGGACGAGCGACCACGTGAGCGCGTCGGCGAGGTTCGACGGATCCAGCCCGTCGCCGATCGTCGAGAAGTCGCCGGAGCCGGGGACCTCCGCCACGCCGTCCGGGCCCTCCAGCACGCCGAAGATCAGCCCGAGCACGACGCTCACGCCGATCCCGATCAGGATCGCGCCGCGCACGTGCCGCGCGGCCAGCGCTAACGCGACGAACAGCCCGGCCAGCGCGATCAGCGGCGGCCCGGCGGTCAGGTCGGCGAGCCCGATCCCCGTCGCCGGGTTGTTCTCGACGATCCCGCCCTCGCGCAGCCCGACCAGCGTGATGAACAGCCCGATCCCGACGCCGATGGCCAGCTTCAGCGGCAGCGGCACCGCGCGCACGACCGCGTCGCGCAGCCCGGCCAGGACCAGCACGACGGCGATCAGGCCCTCGATCACGACGCACGCCATCGCGACCGGCCACTCGACCTGCTGTGCGAGCACGATGTCGAAGGCGACGATCGCGTTGATCCCCAGCCCGCTCGCCAGCGCGAGGGGCACGTTCGCGAACACGCCCATGCAGATCGACGCGATCGCCGCCGCCAGCGCCGTCGCCACCGCGACCGCCTCGAACGGCAGCCCCGCCGCGGACAGGATCGCCGGGTTGACGAAGACGATGTAGGCCATCGTCAGGAACGTCGTGAGCCCGCCGAGCGCCTCGACGCGCGGGGTCGTACCGCGTTCGGTCAGCGAGAAGCGGCGCTCGAGCAGCGATCCGGCCACGAGGCGCGGGACCATACTCGCGAGCGATGGACGACCCGCTCCTCACGCCCCGCCTGCGGATGCGCCCGTGGGACACGAACGACCTCGACGCCGTCCGCGCGCTGTTCAGCGACCCCGAGGTGGGCCGGTTCGTCGGGGTGCGGAACACGGCCGAGGCGGCCCAGGAGCTGATCGCCAACCACCGTGCGCACCAGGCCGAGCACGGCTTCAGCCAGTGGGCGGTCGAGGACCGGTGGACCGGGGCGCTCGTCGGCGAGGTCGGCCTCCAGCTCGTCGAGCGCACCGGCCCCGAGGTCGAGATCGGCTGGGTGATCGCCAAGCCGGCCTGGGGCCGCGGCTACGCCACCGAGGCGGCACGCGAATGGATCCGCGTCGGCTTCGAGACCCTCGGCCTCGACGAGATCATCGCCGTCGTCCGCAGGGAGAACGCGGCCTCACACGCGGTCGCCCGCCGGCTCGGCATGAAACCCGCCGGCACCCGCCGCGCCTACGACCACGAGCTCGACCTCTACGTCGTGCGCGCTCCGCGCTGACGCCGCAGCTCCTCGAGCAGGAGCTTCGAGTGCATCGCGCCGATCAGCTCGCGCAGAGGCTGCGCGCCCGACGTGATGATCTCTGCCGCCCGGTCGACCTCGACCTCGCCGGCGAGGCGGTCGAGCAGCACCCTGACCTCCTCCTCGACCAGCGGCTCGAGCGCCTCCCGGTAGCGCAGCGTGTCGTAGACCGTGAAGCCCAGCTGCTCGTCGTAGCCGCCCGCGCGGAAGCGCGCGATCGCCTCGATGACCTGCACGTCGTAGGCGTCGAAGCCGCGCCCGTTCGGCGTCAGCACGCCGATCTCGGTCAGCCGCGCGAGCACGTTGTCGGGCACGCCGTAGCGCTCCTTGACCTCCGCCCGCGACACCCGCCCGGTCTCGCCCGCGCGCACCGCCCGCTCGAGGATCCGGTCCTCGACCTCGACCAGGGCGGAGAGCCGCTCGGGATCTTCCTCGGCGAGCACCTGGCGGATCGCCTTCAGCGGCATGAACCGCTCCTCCTGCAGCCGCTTGATCAGCCGCAGCCGGTCGACGAACTCCGGCGGGTAGTAGGCCATGTTCCGCGACGTCCGCACCGGCTCCGGCAGGAGCCCCTCGCGCAGGTAGTGCTTGATCGTGGCCGCGGACACGCCCGACCGCGAGGCCAGCTCGGCCATCTTGAGCAGGCCGTCGTCGTTCAACCGAGGAAGGACCCCTGGCGCGCCTCGGCCGGCCCCGCCACCGCTCCCGACTCCTTCAGCGAGGCGATCGCCGCGTCGTCGTAGCCGAGCGAGCGCAGCACGTCGTCGGTGTGCTCGCCGAGCCCCGGCCCCGGCAGCCGCGCGGGGTCGCCGGGCGTGCGCGAGAACTTGACCGGGACGCCGAGCAGCCGCACCGGCCCGTCCACTCCGGGCTGCGCCAGCGAGCTGACCATGTCGCGCGCGCGGACGAGCTCGGACTCGAGCGCCTCGTCGAGCGCGAGCAGCGGCTCGAGGCAGCAGTCGTGCTCGCCCGCGAACGCCTGCCACTCGTCGCGCGTGCGGCCCGCGAAGACCCCCTCGACCTCGGCGTGCGCCTCCGACCCCGGCCGCGAGAACTGCTTCTCGATCAGGTCCTCGCGCCCGACGCCGCGGCACCACGCCTGCCAGAACTTCGGCTCGAGCGCGCCGAGCGTCACCCAGCCGTCCGAGCAGCGGTACGGGCGGTAGCAGACGAGCGAGCCGGCCAGCTCGTACTCCCCGCGCCCCGGCACGCCTCCGCCGGCGAAGTACCGCGACGCGAGCATCGCCAGCCAGGACAGCGCCCCGTCGGCCATCGAGACGTCGACGAGCTGGCCCTCGCCCGAGCGGTCGCGCTCGCGCAGCGCCGCGAGGATCCCGAACGCGCCCATCAGCGCGCCGCCGCCGAGGTCGGCGATCTGCCCCGCCGCCTGGACGGGCGGCCCGTCGGGCTCGCCCGACATCGCCAGCAGCCCGACGAGGCCCAGGTAGTTCATGTCGTGGCCGGAGCGGTCGCGGTACGGGCCGTCCTGGCCGTAGCCGGTGATCGCGCAGTAGACGAGGCCCGGGTTCTCCTCGCGCAGCCGGTCGTAGCCGACGCCGAGCCGGTCGAGCACGCCGGGGCGGAACGACTCGAGCAGGACGTCGTGCTCGCGCGCGAGCCGGAGCAGGATCTCCTTGCCCTCCTCGCTCTTGAGGTTGAGCCGGATCGACGTCTTGTTGCGGTTGAGCGCCAGGAACATCGCCGAGCCCGCGCTCTCCTCGGCGCCCGCGTACTTCGGCGTCGCCCACCGGATGTAGTCGCCCATCCCCGTGTCCTCGACCTTCAGCACCTCGGCGCCGAGGTCGGCGAGCAGCAGCGAGCAGAACCCGCCGGGGAGCAGCCTCGAGAGATCCAGGACCTTCAGCCCGTCGAGCGGCAGGCTCATGCGGTCACGCGCTTCGGGACCCCGAGGATCTCGCGCGCCTCGGCCACCGTGGCCGGCCGCCGCCCGACGTTCTCCGTCATCTCGCGCGCCTTCGCGATCAGGTCCCCGTTGGAGCGCGCCATCTCGCCGTTGGGCAGGTAGAAGTTGTCCTCCAGCCCGACGCGCACCGAGCCCCCGAGCGTCAGCGACGCGTTGACGAGCATCCACTGCTCGCGCGAGATCCCGATGACGCCCCAGTGCGAGCCGTCGGGGATGTTGTCGGCCATCGCGGCGAGGTTGCGCGCGGTCGGCGGGACGCCGCCGGTCACGCCCATGACGCACGAGACGTGCAGCGGCGGCTTGAGCACGCCCATGTCGACGAGCGGCGGCAGCGAGCCGACGTGGCCGAGGTCGAAGCACTCGTGCTCGGGCTTGATGCCGAGCTCGTTCATGACGTTCAGGAACTCGATGATCTCGTCGAACGGGTTCGCGAAGACGGCCTTGAACACGAACTCCTTGCGCCGCTTGGAGTACTTCGCGTAGTTCATCGAGCCCATGTTCAGCGCGGCGACGTCCGGGCGCAGCTCGCGCAGGTAGGCGATCCGCTTCTCGACGGGCACGCCCATCGCGCCCGTGGAGTAGTTGATGATCACGTCGTCGACGGCCGCGTTGATCGCGTCGGTGATCGCGCGGAAGTCCTCGATCTCGTAGGACGGCGTGCCGTCGGGGCGGCGGGCGTGGATGTGGATCATCGCCCCGCCCTCGTCGACGATCCGCCGCGCCTCGGCCGCGTACTCGTCGGGCGTGTACGGGATCGCCGGGCACTGCTCGCGGTTGGCGAGCGACCCGGAGATCGAGCAGGTGATGACGACGGGGTCTTCGAGGCTCACAGGCGGCTCCGCGGGAAGTGGGACGTGCCACTCCCAACTCTAGTCAGCGCAGCGCCGTGCCCCCAAATCGCCGGCCAGCCGCTCGGCGCGACTGGACTCCAGCGCCTCCAGCTCCTGGGCCGCGGCGAGCAGCGCCTGCTCGTCGTTCTCCTTCGCCGCCTTCTCCAGGCGGTCGAGCGCCGGGATCAGCTCGTCCTCGGCCTGCGTCACCACCGCGTCCTGCCAGGCCTCGGCGACGTCGCCGTCGGCGCCTTCGGGCACCTCGAGGTCGCGCACGCGCGACACCGCGGAGCGCGCCGTCTCCCGCGCCCGGCCGGCGAAGTCGACGATGTCCTGCGTGCTCGTCGCCTGGGTCTCGGCCAGCTCCTGGCTCTGCTTCTCGAGGTCGACGCAGATCGCGTCGGCGCTGCGCGCGAACTCCTCCTTCGATGGCTTGTCCTCGCCGCCGCACCCGGCGAGCGCGAAGAGGGCCGCGAGAAGGAGCGCGCGCCTCATACCGGGACGACCCCGTTGCGCTTCCACGGCCGGTCGACCCGCTTGGTCTCGGCCATCTCGAGCGCGCGGATGATCGTCGGGCGCGTCTCGCGCGGGTCGATGACGTCGTCGATCATCGCGTTCGAGGCGGCGCGGTAGACGTCGATGATCTTGCGGTACTCGCCGATCAGCTCGGCCTTCTTCGCCGCGGGGTCCTCCGCCTCCTCGACCTGGCGGCGGAAGACGATCTCGACGGCGCCCTCGGCGCCCATGACGCTGATCTCCGCGCTCGGCCAGGCGACGATCATGTCCGGCTCGTAGGCGCGCCCGTTCATCACGTAGTAGCCGGCGCCGTAGGCCTTGCGCAGCACGACGGTCACCTTCGGCACCGTCGCGTTGGCGACCGCGTAGAGCATCTTCGCCCCGTGCCGGATGATCCCGGCCTGCTCGACCTTCGTCCCGACCATGAAGCCGGGCACGTCCGTCAGGAAGACGAGCGGGATCCCGTACGCGTTGCACAGGTTCACGAAGCGCGCGGCCTTGTCGGCCGAGTCGTTGTCGAGGATGCCGCCGAGGTGCTTGGGCTGGTTGGCCACGATGCCGACGGGCCGCCCGCCCATCCGCGCCAGGCACGTGATGAGCGTCTTGGCCCACTGCGGCTTGAGGTCGAGCCACTCGCCGTCGTCGACGATCCGCCGGATCACCTCGTACATGTCGTACGGCTTGCGGTTGGACTCGGGCAGCACGTCGAGCAGCTCCTCGTCCATGCGGTCGACCGGGTCGGCCGGCGTGCGCCGCGGCGGCGGCTGCTCGTTGTTGGAACCGAAGAACGAGAGGTACTGCTTGATGCGCGCGATGCACTCGTGGTCGTCGGCCACCTCGAGGTCGCCGACGCCCGACTTGCGGCAGTGCACGCGCGAGCCGCCGAGCTCCTCCTGCGTAACGTCCTCGCCCACCGCGGCGCGGACGAGGTGCGGACCGGCCAGCGCCATCGACCCGCGGCCCTTGACCATCGGCACGAAGTCCGCGAGGCCGGGGATGTACGCGGTGCCCGCCGCGCACGGGCCCATCAGCGCGGCGACCTGCGGGATCACGCCGGACGCGACGACCTCCTCGCGGAACAGGTGGCCGCTGCCGGCGAACAGCGAGCCGACCGCCTCCTGGATCCGCGCGCCGGCGCTGTCGAGCAGCCAGACCATCGGGATGCGCTTGCCGAGCGCCAGCTCGCGCATGCGCCCGACCTTCAGCTCGCCCGTCATCCCCATCGAGCCGGCCATGACGGTGAAGTCGTAGGCCGCGATCGCGACGAGCCGCCCGTCGACCTTGCCGTAGCCGGTGATCACGCCGTCGGCCGGCGCGTCGCGGCCCTGCATGGCCTGTTGGGAGAAGTGCGGCTGGGCGTGGATGCCGAGCTCGGTCCACGTGCCCTCGTCGACCAGCAGGTCGATCCGCTCGCGGGCCGTCAGCTTCTCGGCCGCGTGCTGCTTGTCGATCTTCTCGGGGCCGCCGCCGAGCTTGATCTGCTCGCGCCGCTCGTGGAGGTCGTCGACGAGGGGACGCAGCAGCGACGTCGGGCGGGCGTCTGCGCTCATGGTCGCGCGGACGCTACTAAGTCACGTCGATCGTGTACGACGTCGCGGTGTCGCCGTACCGAGGCGAGGTGAGGCCGACGAGCATCGGCGAGCCGGGGACGAGCTGCCGGTCGAAGTCGACCTGGAGCGTGTAGGTCGGCATGAGCGCCGTCCCGCCCGGGGCGAAGCACGTCAGGCCCCCCGGCAGTCCGGGCGAGAGCTGGACGCGGCAGGAGAACGACGGCAGCTCCTGCGTGCCGCTGACGACGTTCGGGTCGTCCTCGCTCGAGCCCGCCGCGAACGTCATCGTTGCGACCGACAGGTCCTGGGCGATGCTGGGCACGCCCGCGTAGGCCTTCGGCGTGCTGTTGGCGAGAGAGACGTCGTAGCGGAACTTCCCCTGCTCGACCTCCCCCGCGAAGCGCGCGATCCCACCGACGTTCCGCGCCGACGGGCCGCCGGGCGCGACGCCGGTGTTCAGGTCGAGGTTCAGCGGGACCTGGTACGGCGATCGCCTGCCGAGGCGCCGCTCGACCGCCCCGACGCACGTCGCCGAGCCGCCGAGCAGCAACGCGACGCCGCGGGCTCGGCGAAGCGTGTCGCACCGCAGTCGCCGGACCGCGCGGGCCGTCATCCTGCCGCCGAGCGGATACGAGCCGCAGGGCCGCACGCCGCGCCCGCCGAGCGTGACCGTGCGCGCCCCACCGCTGTCCGGCTTGCGCCGCGTGACGACGACCAGCGCCGTGAAGCGGCCGCGCGACGCCGAGCAGGCCGGCGCCGGCGACGCGTAGACGGAGACCCCGCGAGAGAGACGGGCGCCGTTGGCCACGCGCAGGACGCGCTGCGGGCGCTGCGAGCCGCCGGGCGGCCGGCTCGTCGTCACGGCGGCGACGGCGACCTCGCCGGGTTGCGGCACCGCGACACGGGCGTTCGCGGCGGCCTCGCCGGGCGCGAGGAGGGGGGCCGAGACGACCGCGAGCGCCATGAAGGTCGACGCGCGCATCGCCGCCGACCCTACTCCGGCGCGGACCGCGCGATCAAGGGCTCGACGATCGACACGACGAGCTCCGCGAGGCCCGCGGTGCTCGTGTCGTCGTCGGGCGCCTCGAACGCGGTGATCTCGATCCCGAGGATCTCGGCGCCGTCCGCCAGCTCGCCGAGCAGCGTGCGCAGCCCGCCGTCGGAGAGCCCTCCCTCCTCGGGGAACTGCGCCGGGAAGACGGACGGGTCGAGGACGTCGAGGTCGAGGTGCACGTACACGGGAAGCCCGGCCAGCCGCTCCGCCAGGTCGCCCGGCTTGACGACCTCCACCCCGTGCTCGTCGACGAGCCGCCCCTCGCCGTCCTCCAGCGCGCGCACGCCGCACATCACCACGCGCGCGGGGTCGACGGAGGGCGTGACGCCGAGGCCCGGATCCCACACGCCGCACGCGGCGGCGAGGCACATGCCCCCGAGGAACCCGCTCGACGTCGTGTCCGGCGAGTTGAAGTCGCCGTGCGCGTCGAGCCAGAGCACGTGCGCGTCGGGCCGGTGGCGCACCACGGCGGGCAGCGTCGTCGTGCAGATCGAGCAGTCGCCGGCGGTGAGGATCGGGAACGCGCCGCGGCCGAGCGCGTCCTCGACTTGGCCGCCGG
>DASVRH010000144.1:0-13520 GCA_036388715.1 Solirubrobacteraceae bacterium
ATCCCGACCGCGAGCGCGGCCACCTCGATCGCCGTGCGCACGAGGCCGACGGGGCGGCCCGTGCGGCGGTGCAGCCCCGTCATCAGGCCGTCGCGCGGCCCGGGGCCGAGCGCCGCGCCGAGGTAGAACGCGCTGCCGAGCGCGACGAGCCCGATCCCCACCACGACCTCGGCGATCCGCGGCACCAGCGCGGCGTCGTCGGGCAGCAGGAGCAGCGTGGCGTCGATCGAGAGGCCGACGACGACCGCGTTGAGGATCGTCCCGAGCCCGGGCCGCTGGCGCAGCGGGATCCAGAGCAGCAGCAGCACGAAGCTCGTCACGATGGTCGCGGCGCCGACGCTCAGCGGCGTCTGCTTCTCGAGCCCCTCGGCGAAGACGGTCCACGGCGAGTTGCCGAGCTCGGACGCGACGAGCATCGCCTCGCCGGCGCCGAACGCGAAGAGGCCGAAGAGCAGCGACGCCAGCCGTCGCGGCGAGGCGCGCCACCGCGACAGCGGGGCGGTGGCGGCGGCGGCGGTCATGGACCGAATCTAGGACGGGCCGTCCTCGTCGTCCGGTCGCCGCATCGAGCGCAGCTCCGGATGGGCGGCGTAGACGATGGTCATCGCGGCGAGGATCCCGATCGCGAGGTAGGCCGCGATGGCGCTGTCGAAGACCGCCTCGACGATGAGTACGGCGCCGAGCGCGGTCATGAGGCCGAAGAAGAGGTAGCGGGCGCGCACGGTCAGGCCTCCGAGGCCGGGCGCAGGGCGCGGCGGACCATCTGGACCGCGACGAAGAGCAGCAGCGCCGCGAAGCCGAGCTCGAGCGCGCGTTCGGGCAGCGCGTTGGCGAGGACGACGCCGAGCACCGCTCCTCCCACCGCCAGGAACCCGACGGTCACGCCGTCGCGGACCGCGAGGTTGCCGTAGCCGTGCTGGCGCCACGCGCCGACGATCGCCACCGGCACGATCGCCAGCAGCGACGTCGCCTCGGCGTCGATGTGCGAGAGGCCGAGGAAGATCGTCAGCGCGGGGACGAAGAGCGTCCCGCCGCCGACGCCGAAGAGCCCGGCGATGACGCCCGCGGCCACCCCGATCAGCGCGGCCTCGATCACGCGCCCACCACCAGCTTGACCGCGAGCGCGACGAGCAGCCCGGCGAAGCCGAGCGAGATCCAGCGGACGTCCAGCCGCTGCTGGAGCCACGTGCCGAACAGCACGCCCCCGACGGCCGGCACCCCGACGAGGACGCCGTCGTCGACGTGCACGTTGCCGTACGCCGCCTGCACCGACACCGCCACCGTCGCGATGATGACGATCGCGGCGAGCGAGGTGCCCGTGGCGCGGCGCTCGTCGAACCCGGCCCAGAGGATGAGGAGCGGCACCATCACGATGCCGCCGCCGACGCCGAACAGGCCGCTGAACGCCCCGCCGAGGGTGCCGACGACAGCCAGCATCAGCCACCGGCGCCGCTCCATGCTCGGGCATACTAGGCGCCGTGCCACCCCCTGCCGCCACGCTCGCCGAGGCGCTCGCGCCACTGCGGGCCGACCCGGCTCGCGCGGCGGTGCTGCTCGACGTCGACGGGACGCTCGCGCCGATCGTCCGCCACGCCGACGACGCCTCCGTCCCCGAGGCCACGCGGGCGCTCCTCATCCGGATCGCCAACCAGTACGGCCTGGTCGCCTGCGTCAGCGGCCGGCGCGCGGCGATCGCGCGGCAGATCGTCAGCCTCGGCACGATCGCCTACGTCGGCAACCACGGCGCGGAGACGCTGCGGCCCGGCACCACCCAGCCCGAGGTCGACCGCGAGGCGGCCGCCTTCCAGCGCCGGGTGCACCAGTTCGCCGAGGGCGCCTACACCGAGGAGGCCCACCGCGCCCGGCTGCGGCTGGAGGACAAGGGCCCGATCATGGCCTTCCACTGGCGCGGCGCGCCGGACGAGGAGCACGCCGAGACGCTGGTCAAGCGGATCGGCGAGGACGCCGAGCAGGCCGGCTTCAAGACCCACTGGGGCCGCAAGGTGCTCGAGGTCCGCCCGCCGATCGCGCTCGACAAGGGCCGCGGCGTCCACGGCCTGCTGCGCGACGCCGACCTCGACGCCGCCGTCTACGTCGGCGACGACCGCACCGACCTCGACGCGTTCCGGGCGCTGCGCGAGTGCGTCGACGGCGGCCGGCTCCAGCACGCGGTGTGCGTCGGCGTGCGCTCCGACGAGACGCCCGCCGACCTCGAGCAGGGCAGCGACCTGCTCGTCGAGGGCCCCCGCGGCGTCCGCCAACTGCTCGAAGCCCTGCTCGAGTAGGTGCGCTTCGTCGACCTCCTGAAGACGACCGTCCTCGTCTCCGCGGCGTCGGCGACCGTGCTGGGCGTGATCGCCGTGCTCGGCGCCGCGTCGCAGGACGAGGCGACGCCGCTCGCGTTCGCGCTGGGCTGGTGGCTCCTGGCGGGCGCCATCGGCGCCTTCCTCGGCCGCCGGGCCGAGACGACCCCGCCGATCGCGCGCCTGCTCGCGGGCGCCCGCTCGACGACCAGCCTGCCCGAGACGCGGCCCGCCTCGATGCTACTCAACCGGCTGTGGCCGCTCATCCTCTCGACGATCGCCGCCAGCGCGCTCGGCGCCGTCGCCCCGCAGATCCCCGCCATCGCCGCCGGCTTCGCGGCGATCTGGGCGCTCTCGTGGCGCCGTCAGGAGTCGGCCGTCACCGCGATCGAGGAGCGCGACGGCGTGCAGTTCTACGTCGAGCGGACCTCGCCCTTCAAGCCGATCAAGCTCGTCCGCGTGCCCGGCTTCCGCCGCATCGCGCCGCCGACGATGAACGGCGCGACCTAGCCGCCCTCGGCCCGCTCCTTCAGCCCGTCGACGGGGCGCTCGGTCAAGAGCGAGCGGATCTTCGCCTCGGCCGGCCCCTTGATCGTCCGGCGCAGCAGGCTCAGCGCGCGGTTCAGGCCGATCTCGAGCGAGTACGTCGCCCGCGTGCGGCCCTCGCCCAGCTCCTCGAAGTCCCACCGGCCCTCGAGCGACTTCAGGTCGCCCGACTCGCGCGTCCACCGGAGGCCGTGCGGCTCGTCGTAGGTGAAGCGCATCCGGATCGCGTTCTTGACGACGCCGGAGTCCAGCTCGACGTCGACGAGCGACGCGCGCCCGTCGGCGTCGCTCTCGATCACCTCGACCGACTTCATCACGCCCTGCCACTCCGGCGCGTGCGGGATGTCGGCGGCGATGTCGAAGACGCGCTGGATCGGCGCGTCGATCTCGCGTGTCTCGGATCCCTCGAGGTCGGCCACGGCCGGGCAGGCTAGGCGAACGACTCGGCGATCGCGCTGATCACCGGCGCGAAGAGCAGGGCCGGCAGGTAGTTGCCGACCTTCACGTCCTTGACGTCGAGCAGCTTGAGCGCGATCCCGATGATGAGGACGCCGCCGGCGCTGGTCAGCGCCATCAGCGGCTCGCCGACGAGCACGTCCTCGAACACGCCGGCGCCGAGCGTGATCGCGCCCTGCACGACGAGGACCGATCCCGCCGCCAGGCCGACCCCGAAGCCGAGCGCCGCCGCCAGCGCCACCGACGCGAACCCGTCGAGCAGCGCCTTCGTGGCGAGCAGGTCGTAGTCGCCGGTCAGGCCGTCCTGGATCGAGCCGAGGACCGTGAGCGGTCCGACGCAGAAGAGGATCGTCGCCGTGAAGAACCCCTCGCTGACCGTGGAGTGGCCCTCGCCCGCGAAGCGCGCCTGGAGCCGGTCGCCCGCCGCCTGGAGGCGGTCCTCGATCCGCAGCAGCTCGCCCGCGATGCCGCCCAGCAGCACGCCGCCCATGACCGACAGCAGCACGCGGCCGCTCTCGTCCTCGCCCCACTCGAGGCCGTTCTCGACGCCGAGGATCAGCGTGACCATCCCCAGCCCGAGCAGGACGCGCGTGTGCACGCGCTCGGGCAGCCGCCCGCCGAGCAGGCCGCCGATGAGCGTCCCGAGCAGGACCGTGCCGACGTTGATGAACGTGCCCGTCATGCGAGCCGGTCATCCTGACGCGCGATGGCCGCCGACGTCCTGCTCGTCTCCCTGGGCTCCACGCACGGCTGGCGCGTGGCCGACGCGGCGCTCGCCGACTCGATGCGGCGCGCGGGCGCGACGGTCGAGGTGGTCACGGCGGAGCCCCCGCGCGAGGTGCGCACCTTCGCCCTCACCGACCTGCTGTGGGCCCGCGCCGCGCGCCGCGCGACCCTCGAGGGACCGGAGGCGCGCGCGGTGATCTACTCGACGACGACCGCCGCCCTGCTCGCCCCCCGCCCCGGCGCGATCCGCTTCGACGCCCTCGCCGCCGGCAACCGCCCCGGCCGTCACGGGATCTGGCAGCGCCGCGCGGAGCGCAGGAGGCTCGCCGGCGCGCCGCTCCTCGTCCCGATGAGCGCGCAGGCGCTCGACGAGGCGCCGGCGCGGCGTGCCGAGTCCGTCGTGGTCCCGGTCCCGATCGTCGCGACGGACGGCGGCGGCGAGCGCGACCTCGCCGCGATCGTCTACGCGAGCGACCCGGTGAAGAAGGGCCTCGCGCGCGTGCTCGACGCGTGGGCGGAGGCGCGCCGCGACGGCGAGGAGCTGGTCGTCGTCACCGACAAGGACGTGCCGGCCCACCCCGGCGTCCGCGTCGAGGACGTCCGCGGGGAGGACTTCCGCGCGCTCGTGCGAAGCGCGCGCGTGTACGTCGTCGCCCCCCGCCGCGAGGACTTCGGCATCGCCCAGCTCGAGGCCCTCGCCGACGGCTGCGTCCTCGTCACGACCGCGCCGGCCGGGCCGTACGTCGCGCGCGATCTCGCGCGGCAGCTCGACCCCCGCACCGTCGGCGACGACCTCGCCACCGCCCTGCGCACCGCGCTCGACGATCCCGCGCCCGGCTACGCGGAGCGCGCGCGCGACCTGCTGCGGCCGTTCGCGCCGGCGGCGGTCGACGCCACCGTCGCGAACGAGCTGCTGCCCAGGCTGCTGCGCGACTAGAGCTTGCGCGCGCGCAGCGACTGCTCGACCGTGCGCCCCGGCCGCGTCGCGCGCATGGTCACCCGCACGTCGCCGCGCCGGCGGATCCGCTTCGCGCTGACGCGCAGCCGGATCGCGCGGCCGGCGACGTAGGAGCGCTTCGGGATCCGGGCCACGACGCGCCCGCGCTGGCGGACCTCGATCTCCACGTCGGCCTGCTGGTTGAGGCGGAAGCTGATCCCGAGCGGGACGCGCTTCGTGCCGCCGAACACCGGCCGGAAGAGCTTGAATGTCTCGACCAGCGCGCACGGCGTGCGGCGGTAGTGGGTCGGCCGCAGCCGCCACCTGCCGTTGCGGCGCACGAGCGCGACGCGCGCTGTGTCGCGTCCGCCCGACGGCGTCCGCGTCGTGAAGCGCACGTGGTAGAAGCCGTCGACGACCCGGCGCCGCCGGTCCCCGCGCCGGCCGTTCCAGCGGAACGCCCCGGTGCGGTTCGAGAAGCGCTTGACGCGGCGGGTGCCGATCGTCCGCCCCCGCGAGGAGCGGAAGAGATCGACGGTCACCGGCGCGCTGCCGCGGCGCTGGAAGGAGAAGCCGAGCCCGCGACCGCGCGGCTTCACGCTCACGCTCTCGAACGCCGTCGACGAGGCACACCCGCCGGCCGCCTGCACCGACGCCGCGCGCTCGTTCTCGACGCCCTTGACGACGCTCGTCGGGTAGATCGGCGTGCCCGCCTGCGGCTCGCCCGCCGGCACGGGCGCCGGCGGCAGCGTCACCTTGTAGATGTCGATCGCGCTGCGGCCCGCGCCGGGCAGGATCCCGTCGCTCGCCGCGCCCCAGTAGGTGAACGTGCCGTCCTGGTTGCGCTGCGCCTTGAACACGTGCGACGTCCACTCGTTCGCGTGCTCGGGCGTGAAGTAGCCGGCCTCGCGCAGCGAGATGGTGCCATCCGGGTTCTCCGTGAAGTCGAAGACCTGGGTGCCCTGCGAGTACCAGCCCATGAAGATCCGGTTCTGGCCCGGGATCTGCTGGAAGACGTGCGCGGTGCAGACCGTGCCCTGCGGCTCGGTGCGCACGGTCGCGCGGTAGACGGCCTTCGCCCCCTCGGGCGTCAGCGCGTGGAGCTTGTCGGCCTGCTCGGTGGTCAGCGGCGTCCTCTTGGTGAAGTTCGAGACCGGGAAGAAGTGCAGGCCGCCGTTGCCGCGGACGTTGTCGACGCCCGGCGAGCACGACGCGCCGCCCGGCACGACGCCGCCGCCACGCTCGTCGGAGGTGATGACGTACTTGCCGGACTGCGTGAGCTCCGACTCGTGGGCGGCGAGCACGTCGATCGTCGCATCGCGCGGGCCGGTGACGATCGTCTCCGTCCCGGCAATGCCCATGTGCGGCACGGTGCCGAGCCACTCGACGCCCCGCAGCGACGGCGAGCCGATCTTCTTCCACTCGCTGACCCGCAGCGGCTGCGGCTGCCCGCCGACCTCGCCGTCGACGCAGTCGATGACCGGCGCCGTCGTCGGCGTCGCGAGGCTTGTGGACTCACGGCGCTTGCACGGCAGCGGCTCGCCGCGCGGCTTGTCGTCGGTGAAGTCGTTCGGCGTCCCGCGGTCGTCGAACGCGCGCGACATGTCGAAGAGGAGCGTGGCGGTGATCGACGCGCAGGTGAGCCTGTCGTCGGGATAGATCTCGACCTCATGGCAGCTCTGGAGCGCGGTCGGGTACTGGTGCGACGTCGCCATCGTGGCCTCGGGGTAGCGGTAGCGGTAGACCTCGGGGTTGCAGGCCGCGCGCTTGGCCTCGATCGACGTGCCCTTCGCGAAGTTCATGCACGAGGACATGTCGATGACCTCGAAGCCGTCGAGCGCGTTGGAGGTCGAGCCGTCGACCTCGTTGTTGCGCAGCCCGGTCTCGGGGTCGTAGGTCACGCCGTCCTGCGTGATGTCGAACGCGATGTGCGGGCGCTTGGGATCGACGTTGACCGTGTGCGCGTTGCCGATGTGGCTGATCAGGGCGATCTCCTTCGGGTTCGCCACGTCGGTGATGTCGATCAGCTCGAGGCCGCCGTTGGGCACCGCGGTCTTGCCGGGGATCGGGACGCCGGAGACGTTGCTCGGCGTGCCCGCGTCGGCGTTGTCGTGGCAGCGGCCGCTGCCGTCGGTCGAGTCGACCAGCAGCTGCGCGTCGCCCTTCGCCACGAACGGGTTGGGCTGCTGGAGGAAGGCGTCGCCCTTCGGCGTGGCCTCGACGTCGTGCTGGAGGCCGGTCGCGCTCGTGAACACCGCGGGGCACGCGGCCGACGGGTGCCCGCTGATCAGCTCGGGCTCCACCACGCCGCCCTTGGTCAGCCGGATGATGTTCTGGCCGCCGCGGTTCGGCGCGACGCCCAGCGACCCGGCGGACATGTAGGTGTCGCCGCCGACGGTGAAGAAGTCGAGGTCGGAGTGCGGGTTCCCCGTCGGGATCGTCGTCACGAGCTCCCACTCGGCGCCCTCGCCGCCCGCGCGGATGTTCGAGGACAGCGGCGCGCCCTGCGAGGGAAAGAGCGGCGCGGCGTGATCGAGGCTGTGGCCGTAGGCGACGGCGGCCAGCGCGAGGACGATGAGCAGCGTGAGGGGGACGAGACGGCGCATGCTCCGAATGGTGGAGCAGCGGCGCGCGACGCGCGTCAGTAACGCGGCTCCGCGGCGGCCACCGGGGGCGGGGTCAGCGCGGCCGCGCCGATCACCAGCGCGAAGGCCAGGACGCGGACGACCACGCCGAGCGCGTCGTCGGGCATCGGCTCGCCGAAGACGAGCGGTCCGGAGGCGATCGTGACGATGTTCGCGGCGGCGCTCGTGACGGCGATCACGGCCACCGCGCCGCCGAGCTGGAGCGAGCGGGCGGACACGAGCAGGCCGAGCAGCGAGAGCAGCGCGATGACCACGGCCAGCGGGTGCAGCAGGACGCCGATCCCGCGCTCGTCGAGCACGCCGCTCAGCGCCTTGATCGTCACGTCCGAGGCGCCCCAGAGCAGGCCGGCCGACACCGCCAGCAGGTACCCGTCGCGCTTGTGCCCGCGCGCCGCGGCGACGGCAAGGATGCCGCCGACGAGCGTCGCCCCGCCGCCGTAGACGGCCAGCGTCGCGGGCTCGTAGTCGGCGTGCGCCTCGTCGCCCGTCGAGCCCATCGTCGCGGCGAGGAACGCGAGGCCCGCGGCGGTCAGCGCGACGCCGATCCACTCGCGCCGCGAGACGTCCTGGCCGAAGAGCCGGTCGGCGATGACCGTGAGCAGCACGAGGCCGCCGGCGATCGTCGTCTGCACGAGCGAGATCGGCGCGAGCGCGAGCGCGGCGACGTGCAGGCCCCACGACCCGGTCGCGACGACGATCCCGAGCGTGTACCAGGGCGAGCGGAACAGCGCGAGCGAGCTCGAGACCGGGCGGGAGAACTCGACCGCCGGCGCCTCGACCGACCCGCGGTGCTTGTAGAGGAAGCCGACGATCGACGTGAACGCGCACGCCAGCGCCAGCAGCAGCCCGACCTGGACGGAGAAGCTCACGGTCTAGAGCGGCGCGAACCGGGCGGTGAAGTGGCGCAGCTGCGCGGGCTCGTCGACGATCCGCATCCCGCGCAGGTCGGCCGCCCGCTCGGCGACCCAGGTGACGACCTCGATGACGTAGTCCACGTGCGACTGGGTGTACGTGCGGCGGGGGATGGCCAGACGCACGAGGTCCATCGGCGCCGGCTGCTCGGTCCCGTCGGGGCGCCGCCCGAACATGACCGTGCCGATCTCGCAGGAGCGGATGCCGCCCTCGCGGTACAGCGCGACCGCGAGCGACTGGCCCGGGTACTCGAGCGGCGGGACGTGCGCCAGCAGCGCGCGGGCGTCGAGGAACACCGCGTGCCCGCCGATCGGCCGCACGACCGGCACGCCGGCGGCGTGCAGCGCCTCGCCGAGGTAGGCGGTCGAGCGGATGCGGTAGCGCAGGTAGTCCTCCTCGACGACCTCGCGCAGCCCCTGCGCGATCGCCTCGAGATCGCGGCCGGCCAGGCCGCCGTAGGTGGGGAAGCCCTCGGTGAGGATGAGCATCGTGCGGCAGCGCTCGGCCAGCGCGTCGTCGTTCAGGGCGAGCCAGCCGCCGATGTTGCCGAGCGGGTCCTTCTTGGCCGACATCGTCATGCCGTCGGCGTAGGACGCCATCTCGCGCACGATGTCGGGGATCGCCCGCTCCGCCTGGCCGGGCTCGCGCTCCTTGACGAACCACGCGTTCTCGGCGAAGCGGCAGGCGTCGAGGAAGAGCGGGACGCCGAAGCGGTCGCACAGCGCGCGCACCCCGCGCAGGTTCTCGAGCGAGACCGGCTGCCCGCCGCCGGAGTTGTTCGTGACGGTGACGAAGACGACGGGGACGTCCTTCGTCTCCAGCGTGCGCTCGAGCGCGGCGAGGTCCATGTTGCCCTTGAATGGGTGGTCGCTCGCGGGATCGAGGCCCTCGGCGATCAGGAGGTCGAGCGCCTCGGCGCCGGTGAACTCGACGTTCGCGCGCGTGGTGTCGAAGTGGCTGTTGTTCGGGACCGTCCTGCCCTCGCCGCCGAGCTGGCTGAAGAGGATCCGCTCGGCCGCGCGGCCCTGGTGGGTCGGGATGACGTGCTCGAACGGGAACAGCTCCTTGACCGCGGCCTCGAAGCGGTAGAACGACGGCGAGCCGGCGTAGCTCTCGTCGCCCTGCATGACGCCCGCCCACTGGTCGCGCGACATCGCGCCGGTGCCGGAGTCGGTGAGGAGGTCGATGGCGACGTCCTCGGCGCGCAGGCGGAAGAGGTTGAAGCCGGCCTCCTCCAGTCGCTCGCCGCGCTCGGAGCGCGTGGTCATCCGCATCGGCTCCACGGCGTGGATGCGGAACGGCTCGATGATCGTCGTGAAGCGCTCCACTACGCGCGCGCTCGCTTGCGCAGCTTCGCGAACTCGGGCCACGAGCGCGTGTTGGCGACGTCGTCCTTGGTCAGCCAGGCGCGCCGAGCCGTCGCGATGCCCCAGCGGGCGAGCGCGAGTTCGCGGACGCCGTGCGCGTCGGAGTCGATGAGGATCTTCACGCCGGCCTGCGCGGCGTTGCGCGCGTGGACGTCGTTGAGGTCGCGGCGGTCGGGCGCGGCGTTGATCTCGAGCATCGTGCCCGTGCGCGCCGCGGCCTCGATGACGGCGTTCATGTCGACGGCGTACGGCTTGCGGCGCTCGATCTTGCGCCCGGTCGGGTGGCCGATCGCGTCGATCCACGGGTGCTCGCAGGCGGCGACGAGGCGCCTTGTCATTTCAGCCTCGTGCATCCCGAAGCTCGTGTGCACGCTGCCCACGACCCAGTCGAGCTGGGAGAGCAGGTCGTCGTCGTAGTCGGGCGAGCCGTCGGGGAGGATGTTCGTCTCGGTCCCGATCAGCAGCTCGATCCCCTCGATGCGCTCGTTCAGCTCGCGGACGTGGTCGATCTGCGCGCGCAGCGTGTCGGGCTCGACGTGGTTGCCGAAGCCGTGCGTGGCGGAGTGGTCGGTGTGGGCGATGTACTCCAGCCCGCGCTCGCGGGCGGCCAGCGCCATCTGCTCGGCGGTCTGGCGGCCGTCGGACAGGACGGTGTGCGAGTGCAGCTCGCCCTTGAGGTCCTCGAGCTCGATCAGCTCCGGCAGGCCGCCGTTCGCCGCCGCCTCGAGCTCGCCGCGGCCCTCCCTCAGCTCGGGCGGGATCCAGGCCAGGCCGAGGCGCTCGTAGACCGCCTCCTCGGTCGGGCAGCGCGTCGTCTCGCCGGTGGCGTCGTCGAGGATCCCGTACTCGGAGACGTGCAGCCCGCGGCGGACGGCCGCCTCGCGCAGCTGCATGTTGTGGTCCTTCGAGCCGGTGAAGTGCTGGAGGAGGTTGCCGAACAGGTCGGGCTCGACGACGCGCACGTCGACCGGCAGGCCGCTGTGCGTGCGGCCGCGCACGGCGTTCTCGCCGGCGGCCCCGGCCGACTCGATGACGTCGAGCCGCGCGAAGGCGCCGGTGAGCTTCTGCGGCTCGGATGCCGTGGCGATGATGTCGAGGTCCTTGACGCTGTCGGCCATGCGCCGCGCGCTGCCGGCCACCGCCACCTGCTCGACGCCCTCCACGTTGAGCAGCGCGCTCGTGACCTGCTCGCCGATGCCGAGCGCGCGCGGGAGCAGGATGCGCGGCGCCGGCTTCTCGGCCACGCCGGCGGCGAACGCCTCGATCACCGCCTGCTCGAACTTCGGGCCGAAGCCCCGGATACCCCTCAACCGCTCCCCTTCAGCGGCCGCCCTCAGATCCTCCAGCGACGCGATGTCGAGCTCGTCGAAGAGCCTTCTGGCCTTCTTCGGCCCGAGGCCGGGCAGGCGCGTCATGTCCACGAGGCCGGGCGGGAACTTGGCCCGGAGCCGGTCGAGGCTTGGGATGCCGCCCGTGTCGAGCAGCGTGACGATCTTCTCCTCGAGCGTCTTGCCGATGCCGGGGAGCGTGGTGACGCGGCCCTGGCGGGTCAGCTCGGCGACCGAGACGGGGGCGTCGCGGACGGCCTTCGCGGCGTTGCGGTAGGCCAGCACGCGGTGCACGACCGCGCCGTCGAGCTCGTAGAGGTCGCCCAGCTCGTCGAAGTACTGGGCGATGGCGGCGTTCGTGAAGTCGGGCACGGGCTGGGAGCTAGGGTAGATCGCCCCCATGGGTCCCGCGTGGCTGATCCTGCCGACCTACGACGAGGCCGAGAACGTCGAGCGCATCGTGCGCGCCGTCCTGCCGGTGCTCGCGCGGTCGCGGTGCGACGGCCACCACGTGCTGATCGTCGACGACGGGTCGCCGGACGGGACGGGCCAGATCGCCGACCGGCTGGCGGCGGAGCTGCCCGACCGGGTCTCCGTCCTGCACCGTCCTGCCCCGCAGGGGCTGGGCCCGGCGTACCTCGCCGGCTTCGACCACGCGCTGCGGGCCGGCGCCGGGCTCGTGCTCGAGATGGACGCCGACTTCTCGCACGATCCGGCCGACGTCGAGCGGCTGATCGCGGCCGTCGCCGACGGGGCCGACCTCGCTCTCGGCTCTCGGTACGTGCCGGGCGGCGGGGTGTCGGACTGGGGCCTCGGGCGGCGGGTGATCTCGCGCGGCGGCTGCCTGTACGCGCGGCGCGTGCTGTCGCTGCGCGTGCGCGACCTGACCGGCGGCTTCAAGTGCTTTCGCCGCGAGGTGCTCGAGGCGATCGACCTGCCGACGGTGCGGTCGAAGGGCTACGCGTTCCAGGTCGAGCTGACGCTGCGCGCCGTCCGGGCCGGGTTCAGGGTCGTCGAGGTGCCGATCGTCTTCCGCGAGCGCCAGCTCGGGCGGTCGAAGATGTCGTGGCGGATCGCGGGGGAGGCGTTCGTCCTGCTGCCGCAGCTGCGCCGGCGGCGGGTCGCCCGGGTCGGGACATCCGTCCAAGCGGCTGTGCCCGAGCGGGCCGAGCGGCCGACTGTCAAGTCGTGAACGGTCACGATCTCGCCGTCGTCCAGGGGTGGGCCGACACCCGCGCGACGCTCCGCACGCGGAACGCCGCTCCGTTCGCCGTGCTCGGGCGCTGGGTGCGGCTGAGCCTGCTCATCACCGGCGCCCTGCTGCTCGCCGTCCTCGTCGTCGCCTTCAGCTCGACGCCCGACGTGACCGGGATGCTCCTGCCCGGCGTGACCACCGAGGCGGGCTGGGACGACTTCGGCACCGTGATCTTCCGCAACTCGCTCGTGCTCGCCCTGCACTCGCTCGCGTGCCTGGCCGGGTTCATCGCGAAGTCGTCGCTGCCGATCGAGGCCGCGTCGTACAAGGGGCGCTGGCGCCAGGTCCACGACGTCGCCGGGCCGGCCGCGATCCTCTTCGTCACCGGCGCGACGCTCTTCTCGCTCGGGACGCAGGCCGTCGTCCTCGGCGACGGGCTCTCGACGCTGGGCGCGCAGCTCGAGATGCCGGTCACGACGCTCCTCGCCGCGCTGTCGGTCCACGCCGTGCCCGAGCTGGCCGCGCTCTTCCTGCCGCTCGCCGCCTGGCTCGTCGCCGCCCGCGCGGGCGCGTGGGAGCAGCTCATGGCCGCGACCATCGTCACCACGGCGATCGCGTTTCCCGTGATCGTCATCGCGGCGATGGTCGAGGTGTGGGTCACCCCGCACCTCCTCTAGGGCCCCCTCCCGCGCCCGCCCCGCGCCCTCCGCGCGCCTTCCCCGCGCACCTTCGCCCGACGACCGCTTCACTTCGTATAGTGGTTGTCATGAGCGACCTCACGAACGTCACCGACAACACCTTCCAGGCCGAGGTCATCGAGTCCGAGAAGCCGACGCTGGTCGACTTCTGGGCTCCCTGGTGCGGCCCGTGCCGCGTGGTCGCCCCCGTGCTCGAGGAGATCGCCGGCGAACGGCAGGACCTGCGCATCGTCAAGCTGAACGTCGACGAGAACCAGCAGACGGCGGCGAAGTACGGCGTCATGTCGATCCCGACGATGATCGTGTTCAAGCACGGCCAGGCCGCGAAGACCATCGTCGGCGCGTACCCCAAGCGCAAGCTCGAGACCGAGCTCGAGCCCGTCCTCTCCGCGTAGGCGCGACGCGCC
>DASVRH010000145.1:0-2667 GCA_036388715.1 Solirubrobacteraceae bacterium
CACGGGCACGGGCGACGGTTCCAGCGCGATGCTCGTGCTGGGGTTCGAGGGCGGCGAGGCAGACGCCGGCGCGGTCGACGCGCGGATGGAGGCGGCGCTCGCGATCGTGCGCAGCCACGGCGGCGACCCGGAGGAGCGCTCCGGCGGCGGCGCGGTCGGCTCTTGGCGCACCGCGTTCCTGCGCGCGCCGTACTTCCGCGACACGTTCGTCGCCGTCGGCGTCCTCTCCGACACCTTCGAGACGGCGATCACCTGGGAGCGCTTCCCGGCGTTCCACGAGAGCGTCATGACCGCCGCGCGCGAGGCGGCGGGCGAGCGCGCGCACGTCTCGTGCCGCTTCACGCACGTCTATCCGGACGGCCCGGCGCCGTACTACACGGTCATCGCGCCGGCCGAGCGCGGCGACGAGGTCGCGCAGTGGGCGGCGATCAAGGCCGCCGCGTCGGACGCGGTCATCGCGGCCGGCGGAACCATCACCCACCACCACGCGGTCGGCCGCGACCACCGCCCCTGGTATGACCGCCAGCGGCCCGACCCGTTCGCCGCCGCGCTGCGGGGCGCGAAGGACGCCGTGGACCCGCGCGGGATCCTCAACCCCGGGGTCCTGATCGACTGACGGCTCAGCGGCGCTTGCGCAGCGTCGCGCGCTTGCGCACGACGCGGGCGGTGCCCGCCGGCGAGCGGACCGTGGCGGCGACGCGCACCGCGAGCCTCCCGCGCCGGCGCAGCGCCTTCTTCGCCCGCTTGGACAGCGTCACCCGCACGCGCTTCGTCGAGGCCGCGGCGATCGTGAAGCTCTTCCGCCCCAGCCGGACGGCGGCGCGCGGGATCGGCCCGACGGAGCTCACGGCGGCCCTGCCGGTGACGGCGAAGGGGTTCGCGTTGCGCAGCCGCAGCACGACGCGCCCGCGGCGGTCGAGCGCGACGCCGGCGACCCGTACGTTCGTGGCGGCGCCGAAGTCGGGCAGCAGGATGAGCGGCGGGCCGACGACCGGCGGCGGGCTGCCCGGCGGCGGGGTCCCTCCCGGCGGCGGCTCCTCGGTGGGCAGCGGGTCCGGCGGCGCGGCCTGGAACTCGAACGCGCCCATGTCGCGCACGGCGGTCCGGTCGCGGTCGCCGTCGTTCGGCCGCGGGCTGCCGTCGAAGTCGGAGTCGAGCCCGCCCTCCGCGGGGTCGCCGGCGTCGAGCGCGGGGGAGTCGGCGCCGATGTGGAAGTCCTCGTCGCCGGCGTCCGCGAACATCGGGTCGGCGTCGATGTTGCCGGGGCCGATGTCCGCGTCGCCGTCGCCTCCGAAGTCCTCGGGGGTGCCGAGCTCGAAGTCGGAGTAGGCGATCTCCACGGTGGCGGCGCCGCCGGCGCCCGTCGGCGCGTCACGCGTGTAGCCGAACTCGAACCCGCGCATGATCGAGTTCGTCACGCGTGCGGTCGCGTCGGCGTCATTGGACGCCTGCGTCCAGGCCCGGACGGGGGCGTCGGCGTTGCCGCTGCCGATGATCGTCACGTGGTCGGCGGTGAGCAGCGCGTCGTCCGTGTCGTTGATGGCCTGCGCGAGCAGCGGCTCTTCGCCGTCGGCGAAGATGATGCTGTTCTCGACGTGCGCCCGGCCGCCGTAGGCCAGCACGACCTCGAAGCCGAGGTACTGGCGCAGGATGCTGCGGCGGACGGTCGCCGTCGTGGCCGGGTTCCCCCCGATGATCGCGCGGGGCGCGGTGATGTCGCTGTCCTCGACGACGAAGCTCTCCGGCGGCGTTCCCTCGCCGAAGCCTCCGGCGAAGGTGTCGGTCGGCCCGTCGCCCGTGTGCACCGAGCCGCCCCGGAACACCGAGCCGCTGAAGCGGTCGGCGACGTCCGTACCTTCGTTGAACGCCACGACCTCGACGTCCTCGAACGTGTCGCGGTAGGCGCGGATGGCGCTGCCGCCCTGCGTGAAGTTGTTGGGCACGGCGATCCTGAGGTTGCGGAACGTGATCGGGTCGCCGTTCTGGGTGTCCACGACCGTCGCGCCCGAGCCGGCCGCCAACGAGCCCAGGACGCTGAGGCCCTCGTCGCTGCCGATCACCGTCAGCGGGTCGCCGTTGCTGGCCTCGAGGCTGATCGGGTCGGAGGTTCCGAAGAACTGGTCGTTCAGGAACGCCGTGTCCGCGGTGCCGTCCGACGGGCCCTGGAGGACGTCGGCCTCGAAGTCGGCGGCATCGACGTCGACGCCGGTGCAGCCCTCGGGATCCCCGACGCAGTACGTGGTGGCCGCCGCCGGCGAGGCGGCCACGAGCAGCAGGAGGACGGGAAGCAGAACGGCAGGAATCCGACGCATCGACGGAGTCTTCACGGTGCCGCCGCTGTTGTGGGAAAACTTCGGACCCGTGCGCCCCTTCGCCCTCGCCCTGACCCTGCTCGCGTTGGTCCCCGCCTCCGCGAGCGCCGGCGAGTACGACCTGCCGCCGCTCGTCGGCGTCGCCGAGGGGGACTGCCTGGCCGCGCCGCCCACCGCGCGCGCGGCACAGGGCATCAACGTCCGCGCGACGATCACGCGCTACGAGCGGCGCAACGTCATCACCGCGGCGGACGCCGACTCCTTCCGCGCGACGTACGACGACGCGCTGCGCGCGCGGCGGCGTCTCTCCGGCCAGCGCCGCAACGAGCTGAGCGCCGTCATCGGCCAGCTCGAG
>DASVRH010000146.1:0-11282 GCA_036388715.1 Solirubrobacteraceae bacterium
CCTAGGCGCGCCATCGCTCGAGGCTCCTGATCGCGAGCAGGACGACGAGGGCGACGAGCAGCAGCACCACGGACACCGCCGCGGCCCCGCCGATGTTGTCGCTCTCGATCTGCTTGAAGGCGTAGACGGACGAGACCTGCGTCTCGAACGGGATGTTGCCGCTCAACAGGATGATCGAGCCGAACTCGCCGACCGCGCGGCTGAACGCCAGCGCCGCGCCGGAGAGGATCGCCGGCACGAGGTTCGGGAAGATGATGCGGCGGAAGGTCGTGAGCGGGCCCGCGCCGAGCGAGGCGGCGGCCTCCTCCATCTCGCGGTCGAGCTCGATGAGGACCGGCTGGACGCTGCGGATGACGAACGGCAGCGTCACGAACAGGAGCGCCATCGCCACGGCGATCTTCGTGAAGGCGACGTCCACGCCGATCGGGCTCTTCGGCCCGTAGAGCGCCAGCAGCGTCAGGCCGGCGACGATCGTCGGCAGGGCGAACGGCAGGTCGATGAGCGCGTTCACGAACCCCTTGCCGAAGAAGCGGTCGCGCACCAGCACCCACGCGACGAGCGTGCCGAAGGCGGCGTTGATGGCGGCGACGACGAGCGACACGATCAGCGTGAACTGGAGCGCGCTGAGCGCCTGCCTCGTCGTGGCCGACTCCCAGAAGTCCCCGATCCCGCCGTCGAGCGAGCGGACGACGACGGCCGCGAGCGGGATCAGGACGATCAGGCTCAGCCACAGCGTGGAGACGCCGAGGGCGAGGGCCCCTGAGGACCCTCGCCCGCGACGGCGGGCCGCCCGCGTGAGCGGGCGGCTTCCGACAGGAGGAGCGGCGGCGCTCACTTGGCCGTCGACACTCCCGCGTCTTCCTCGATCTTGGCGATCTTGCCGTTCTCGGGGTCGAACAGCTCGGCGTCGGTCTTCTCCCAGCCGCCGAACTTGTCGATCGTGAACAGGCCGCTCGGCGTCGGGAACTGCTCCTTGTTGGCGGCCAGCACCGTCTCGTTCACCGGGCGGTAGCCCCACGAGGCGAACTTCTCCTGGCCGGCCTCCGAGAGGACGTAGTCGTAGAACGCCTTCGCCTCGGCCGGCGCGTCCTTCGTGACCCCGGCGTTGATGTCGATCTTGATCGTGTCGTCCGGGATGACGTAGTCGACCTCCTCGCCCTTCTTCTGCGCGGTGATCGCCTCGTACTCGTAGGAGAGGAGGACGTCACCGGAGCCGGAGAGGAAGTTCTGGAGCGCCTCGCGCCCCGACTTGTCCTGGACCTTGACGTGGTCGTTGATCAGCTTCGACACGTAGTCGAGGTCGTTGGCCCCGAGCGCCGCCAGCAGGTTCCACTTCGCCGCGCCGCTCGAGAACGGGTTCGGCGTGAGGACCTCGACGCCGGGCTTGACGAGGTCGTCCCACGTCTTGATGTTCTTCGGGTTGCCCTTGCGGACGACGAACGCGACGACCGAGGTGGTCACGAGCCCCTTCGACGGCGTGCTCTGCCAGTCGTCGCCGACGAGGCCGGCCTCGACGAGGCGGGTCATGTCGCCCTCGGTCGAGAAGCTCACGTAGTCGGCCTTCAGGCCGCCCTCGACGGCGCGGCTCTGATCGCCGGAGGCGCCGAAGGAGGTCTTGAAGTCGACGTTCTTGCCCTCGGCGGTCTTCTTGAACTCGGGGATGATCTCGTCGTAGACGACCTGCGGGGTCGAGTAGGCGACGAGGGAGAGGCTGGTGCCCCCACCGCCGCCGTCGCTCGACGAGGCGTTGTCCTTCGTGTCATCCGCCCCACCACACGCGGCCAGCACCAGGGCGGCGAAGGCGGCGAGGAGGGCGATGTGGGTTTTTCCTAGAGACATGGTGGGGAATGAATAGCACATTGCCCACCGAGATCGTGGGATTGGCCCCGAGGGTGGGGTGCCCGTGCGCCTGCGCCGCCGGAAGCGGGCGCGTAGGCGATGCATCCAGGAAGGCGGGTGGTGCGCAGACCCATGCATGACCATCACGCGCACACTCACCACCCTCGCCGCCACGGCGGCGCTCGCCCTCGGCGCCGCTGCTTGTGGCGATGACTCCGACGACTCCGGCAGCTCCGGCCAGAAGAGCACGCCCGATCCCGTCGCCCAGATCGACACGCTGACCGGCCAGGTCACCGCCGTGAAGCTCGATGCCGGCTTCGCGTCGGCCCTCGAGTCGCTCAAGGTGACGCCCGGCGTCCTCGGCGACGCCAAGCTCGAGAACGGCTCGCTGAAGTTCCCGATCACCGGCGGCAACGTCACCTACTACAAGCCCGGCTCGGTCAGCCCGTACGTGCAGGGCCGCGTCGACCACGACGGCTCCGGCTTCAGCCTGACCGCCGGCGGCAAGAAGGTCGACCTCGAGAACTTCGTCGTCGACCCCGGCAAGTCGGTCCTGACCGGCCGCGTCTCCGTCGACGGCAAGGTCGCCGCCGAGAGCGCCCCGCTGTTCTTCCTCGACGGCCGCACGCTCCAGCCGCTGCGCACCACCGACGACGGCCGCGCCGTCCTCGAGGGCACCACGGTGAAGCTCAAGGCCGAGGCCGCCGACCTGCTCAACAAGACGTACGGCATCGACGCCCTCAAGGAGGGCCTCGTCATCGGCGTCGCCAAGATCACGGTCAACACCGACGCCGCGTAGGCACCCGCTCTACGGCGGACCCACCTCACGCCCGAACTCGGCCAGCAGGTCGGGTTCGGGCGTTCCGCCGTTCGCGAACAGGCGCTCGACGAACTCGCGCCAGCGCAGCGCCGGGCGCATCTCGATCCGCAGCCGGACGACGCCGCCGCCCGCGTTCCACCCCAGGTGCGGCACGCCCGGCGGGGCGACGACGGAGTCGCTGGGACCGCGGAGCGTCTCCTCGCCGCCGATCCGGAATCCGGCGGTTCCCTCCAGCACGTGCCAGCGCTCCTCCATCCCGGGGTGCACGTGCTCGACCGTGCGGTGATCCGCCCGGTTCCAGACGTTCTCCATGACGAGCAGCTCCGGCGTCTCGGAGACGAACTCCACCGTCTCGCCGGTCGCGGGGTTGACGATGGCGCACATAAACTCGTCGCCATTCTCCAACGACCGCGCAGATGGCGCGTTGGAACGATCGACATGGCAGTCGATACCTACATCTCCGTGCCCCGACCTACCACCATCGCGTCGCGGTCCGAGCTACTCCAAGACGCCCGCGCGATCATGCGCGAGGACTACGCCGAGGACCTGAGCCTCGACGACGTCGCCGGTCGCATCGCGACCTCGCGCCGCCAGCTGCAACGCGTGTTCGCCGAGATCGCGGGGACCGGCTTCCGCGAGGAGCTGGCCGCGATCCGGATGGAGCGCGCCGCCGAGCTGCTCGCCGGCCCGCTGCCGGTGGGCGAGGTGGCCCGCCGCGTGGGCTACCGCCAGTCGGCGCAGTTCGCGAAGGCGTTCCGCGCGCACCACGGCATGGTGCCGTCCGAGTACCGCGCCCGGGCCCGCGGCCGCCAGTTCGGCTAAGCGACGCGAGCCGCACCTACCGCGAGGCCAGCGCCCGCGCGATCCGCGCGCCGTCGCGCAGGGGCCGGAAGGCGCTGGGCTCACCCTCGTAGATCGCGGGGATCGGGACCCACGCGACCGGCACCCGCGCGCGCAGGCAGCGCTTGAGGTGCGCGGTCTCGGCCTCGAATCCACCCTCGGGCGGCGGCACCTCGACCAGCGCGCGGCCGCGGATCAGCCGCATGCCGCACTGCGTGTCGCGCACGCGCCGGCGTGCGGCCACCGTCATCCCGGCGGCGGCGGCGACGTTGGCCAGCCGGCGCTCGAGCGGGATGCCGCGCAGGTCGCCGAACCGGTCGCCGATGACGAGCTCGGCCGGCCCCTCCCCCGCCGCGACGAACGCGGGGATGGCCGACGGCGGGTGCTGGCCGTCGCCGTCGATCACGAGCACCGCGTCGAACCCGTCGGCCAGAGCGGCCGCCGCCCCGCGGGCCACGGCCGTCCCCTTGCCGTGGTTGCCGCCGAGCCAGAGCACCGCCGCGCCGTCGAGCCGCGCGCGCTCGGAGCCGGGGAGCCCGTCGTCGACGACGAGGACGTCGGAGACGTGCGCGGCGATGGCGTCCAGGAGCGCAGGGGACGGCGCGCGGCTGTGGCAGGGGACGACGGCGCGGAGCCTCACGCGGGCGGCGCGGCCGGGCGCACGACGCCGCTCAGCCACCGCGCGCCGAGCGCGACCAGCGCGCCGATGGCCGCGCCCAGCACCGACCCGACCAGCACGTCGGCCCAGAAGTGCATGCCGAGGTACGGCCGCGAGATGGCGACGAGGAACGCGATCGTCAGCGCCGGCCAGCGCATCCGCGGGCACAGCACGGCGATCGCCCCGGCCGCCGCGAACGCCGTCATCGCGTGGCCGGAGGGGAACGAGGGCGACGACGGCAGGTCGCCGACGTGCACGATGTCCGGGTCGGTCAGCGGCGGGCGGTGGCGGTCGACGACGTCCTTGAGGACGACGTTGAGCCCGGACGCGATCGCGAAGGCCGTGGCCGACGCGAGCATGACCACCGGCAGCAGCGTGCGCCGCATGCCGTCGCTCAGGCCGCCGAGGCCCACGAGCAGCGGGCCTTTCACCCACCACGCGGACGCGATGAGGAAGAGAGTGGTCGCGGGCCCCCAGCGCAGCTCGGCAGTCTCGTGCGTGAGGTGGAGGTCTAGCGCCGCGAGTTCGCGGACGAGGTCCAGCATCAGCCACGACTGAGAGTAGACGAGAGCCCCGACCGCTCACGCGATCGGGGCTCTCGAAGCACCTCCGGGACGAGGTGGCGGCTACCGCTGGCTGGCGCGGCGCTTGAGCAGGCAGAGGAACCCGCCGCTCTTGCGCTTCGCCGTCGCGCGGCTCAGGTTGGGCAGCGCCAGGCCCGCGCTCCGCGTCGTCGCCGCGGCGGCCTGGAACGTCCCGGCGTTCTCCGACGGCGCCGCCTGCGCGTCGTAGTGGAAGACGTCGAAGCCGCGGTTGATGTCGTCGGCGTACAGGTAGAAGTCGCCGTCGGACTCGATGAACGGCGTCTTCGCCGACCACGCGTTGGCGTTCGACATGACGTAGTGGCCGATCTCGCGCATCGCGCCGCCGATCGCCTGGTCGCCCTGGCCGACGCCGATCGGGGCGTCCGCCAGACCCGAGAGGTCGACGACCCGCACGCCGCCCATGTAGTAGGCGATGGTCATGATCTGCTCGTCCTCGTGGATGTCGAAGACGTGCGCGGTGCAGGTGTCGTCCGGGTTGCGCAGGGCCGGGTCGTCGATGTTCCAGTAGCCGACCTTGACCGGCATCGTCTCGTCGCTGACGTCGAAGACGTGGACGCCGCCGGTCGGGCACACGCCCGGCGCGGCCGCGCCGGCGAGCTCGTCCTCGACGATGAGGAAGTCACGGCCGGCGATGGTGACCGGGTTGGACTGGTGCCAGACGTTGATCGCCTCGTCGTCGTACTCGCTGATGACGACGGGGTTGGCCGGATCCTCGGTGTTGATGATCACGCCGTGCGAGAGCGCCGCGGAGTAGGCGCGCGTGCCCTCCTCGTTGAAGGTGATGTCGTGCGACTCGGTGCCGAGCCCGGGCAGCGGCGACAGCGGCACCTCGGCGACGGCCTTCGGCTCGCTGAAGTCGCTGATGTCGAAGACCTCGATCGCGGGCGGCCGCGCGGCCACCGACGTGATGAGGTCGGAGTTCGAGTTGTAGAGGTAGTCGCCGCTCGGGTGCACGGTCATGTTGTGCGAGCCCGTCGGGATCTCGACGAACGAGACCGTGCGCGGCCGGCTCGGGTTCGACACGTCGAGGATCAGCGTGCCGAGCTTCGCGGCGCCGTCCTCGTCGACGGCGTCGAAGCCGCGCCGAAGGGCCTCCTGGTAGCACCGCGACTCCGCGGCGGCGACCGTGTCCTCGTAGTCGTTCGTGTACGTCACGAACGTGCGCGACCCGCGCTTGAAGACCTGCACGTCGCCCTGGCTGACGGCGCAGTCGTAGGCGCTGACGATGTTCGCGCGCCGCGGCCGCGTGATGTCGACGATCTGCAGCCCGTTGAGCTCGGACCCCGCGAAGGCGTACCGGTTGCCGCGGATGACCCCGAACTGGAGGTCGGTGCCGTAGGAGATCGACTGCCCGAGGTCCTCGCGGACGTCGTACGGCAGGTTCTTCACGAACGACATGGAGTCGCTGTGGCGGTTCTCGGCGGCGGAGGCGCCCGCGGGCAGCACCAGCAGCGCTGCTAGGGCGGCGAGGGTCACACGGCGCAGGGTGGTCATGGGAGCCTCCAACGCTCCTCGCGCGGGTTTCTTGCGCTTATCCTCAAGACCCGGCCGTCCGGAGCCGAATCAACGGGTCATGCAGCATCAGCGCAAGGAGCGCATCGAGCTCGAGACCACCCGCCACCGCATGACGGGCGCGGTCACGCTCTCCCAGAACGGCTTTCGCAGCCGCGTCTCGGACCTGCTCAACGCGTCGGAGCGCGACTTCATCGCGCTCACCGACGCCACGCTGGTGCCGCTCGACGGCGGCGAGCCGATCAAGCGCGAGTTCGTGGCGGTCTCGCGCCACCACATCGTGTTCGTGGCGCCCGCGCCCGAGCGCGGCGACGACTAGTCCGCGTCGCCGAACACGAAGACCTCGACCGAGATGTCGGGATCGAGGTGGTTGTCGCTCATGAACGCGACGACCGTCCGGCCGGTGATCTCCTCGACCGCCGCGACCGAGTCGGCCCGCATCGCCTGCTGGAAGGTCTTGCGCATGGCGAGGACCTCCTCGCGCCGCCCCGTGTCGGCGAGGGTGCGCTCGGCCTTCGTCAGCGCGTCGTAGAGCAGCACCTGCAGCGTGTCGTCGCGCAGCGTCGCGCGCGTCTTCGTCGGGCCGCGCCCGAGGTACTCGCGGTGGATGCGCACGAGCGCCTCGGAGACGGCCGCCGCGGTCTGCCCCTCGGTGGCGCTCCTGGCTTCCATGTCAGCGGAGAGGGAGGGATTCGAACCCTCGAACGAGGTTGACCCCCGTTACGCGATTTCCAGTCGCGCCCGTTCAACCGCTCCGGCACCTCTCCGAGCGGCGTCGAAGGGTATCGCTCAGATCTGCCAGCGACCCTCGACGAGGACCGGGACGCGGTCGCCGTCGGCGGTGACCCCGGTGACCTTCACCTCGGGGCTCCCGATCATGAAGTCCACGTGGATCCCGCTGACGTTCGCGCGCGCCTTGTCGGCCTCGTCGTCGACGGTGAACTGGTAGGCCGAGCCGAGGGCGATGTGGCTGGCCGCGTTCTCGTCGAGCAGCGTGTCGTAGAAGACGGTGTCGAGCGCGCCGATGCGCCCCTCGCCGTCGACGAGCGCGACCTCGCCGAGCCGGCAGGAGCCCTCGTCGCGCTGCGACAGGCCGCCGAGCGCGTCGGCGTTCTCACCGGCGAACGCGACGGCGCGGCCGCCCTCGAAGCGGACCTCGAGGTCGCGGATGATCGAGCCGTGCAGCTCGAGCGGCTTGGTCGAGCGGACGTGCCCGTCGACGCGCTCCGGGTCCGGCGTCGTGAACACCTCCTCGCTCGGGAGGTTCGGCATGTGGACGAGGCCGTCGGCGGTCTCGAAGCGGGCGGCCATCCACGACGAGCTCGGCAGCAGCCCCACGGTGAGGTCGGTGCCGGGACCCTCGAAGTGCAGGGCGTCGAACCGGCGCTCGGTCAGCCGCTGCGCCGCGCCCACGAGCGTCTCCGACCGCGCCTGCCACGCCGCGATCGGGTCGTCCTCGTCGAGGCGCAGGACGTGGAGGATCTGCTCCCACAGCCGGTCCTCGGCCGCCGCCGGCTCGACGTCGGGGTGCACGAGCTGCGCCCAGCCCGGCGACGGCCCGCCGATCGCCGTCCAGTTCGTCGTGCGGTCGTTGACGACCTTGGCCGACTCGCGGAGGAACGGGAGCTGGTCGCGGCCCGCCCGCTGCGGGTCGACGCCGTCGAGCGCGTTCGGGTGCGTCGCGCCGCTGAGCCCGACGCGCGCGCAGCGCTGCTCGCCCATCGCCAGCAGGCGCTCGCCCATCCAGGACGGCACGAAGTCGAGCGTGTCCTCGGCGGCGTGCAGCAGGCGCTCGCGCTTGACCCACATGTCGAAGTAGGCGACGTCGACGAACTTCGCGCCCGCCTTGTAGCCCGCCCGCGCGATCGCGCGCACGAGCGGCTCCTGGCCGATCTCGCCGCCGACGACGAGGATCTGCCCGGGCTGCACGTTCGCGCCGAAGCGCACCGCGAGCTCGGCGAGGCGGTCGATGTCGGCCGCGCGGTCGCTCACTCGCGCTCGGACTCCGCCTGCTCGTCGAGCTTCTCGCGCAGGTACGCGGCGCGGTCGGCGCGGCGCTCGTGCGTGAGCTCCTCGGTCGGGTCGTCCGCGTGGTCGGCCCGGTCGCGCTCGGCCTGCTCGCGGTCGGCCTGCACGGCGCGCAGCTCCTCGGTCGACGGGTTGCCCGGATCCCCGCCCGCCGTCATGCGCTCAGCGCGGGGTCGCTTCGGACGGGTCGTCGACCATCTCGATCACGCCGTCGATGCCGGCGATCTCGACGATGCGATGCACGGTCGTGCCGGTCGCGCCGCGCACGCACGTGAAGCGCCCGCCGCGCTCCTCGGCGGAGCGGTGCGCGCCGACGACGACGCGCAGGCCGCTCGAGTCGATGAAGTCGAGCGAGCGCAGGTCCAGCAGGACCCACGAGGACTCCTCGAGCCGGGGCATGATCGTCTGCTCGAGCTCGGGGGCGCTGGCCATGTCCAGCTCGCCGCGGGGGGTCACCTCGACGCGCCCGTCGCGCTCGGCGACGTCGATGGAGAAGGGCTCTACCGCTTCCATACGGCGGCGGAGTCTACGGCCCGCGACGAGGGCACGCGATCCCGACCCTCCGTTGCGTACCAACGGGGGTGGCTTGCCGCCGACCACGGATCGGGCAGGGAACTCCTGATGAGCGGGCTCTCCACCAAGCAGCCGTCCCAAACAGGCACCCCGCCGCTCGGTCGCGCGTCGCGCGACGCGCGGTGGCGGCGGCTGGTCGTCCGCGACCAGCGCGGTGACCGCGCGGCGGGCGAGCAGCTCGTCGCGGAGATCCTCCCGCTCGTCCGCCACCTCGCCGGCCGCTGGTCGGCGAAGGTCGCCGCCGAGGACCTCGTCCAGGCCGGGCTGCTCGGCCTGACGAAGGCGCTCGACCGCTTCGACCCCGCGCAGGGCGCGTCGTTCACCGGCTACGCCGTCCCGACGATGCTCGGCGAGATGCGCCGGCACCTGCGCGACCACGCGTGGGCGGTGCGCGTCCCCCGCGCGCTCCAGGAGGAGGCGATGCGCGTGACCGGGGCGATGCAGGTCCTCGAGCCGAAGCTCGGCCGCTCGCCGACGCCGCAGGAGCTCGCCGAGCATCTCGGCAGCGACGTCGAGAGCGTGCTCGAGGCGCTCGTCGCGGGCCGCGCCTACCACGCCTCCTCGCTCGACCAGCCGTCCGGCGCCGGCGACGACGAGCGCTCGCTCGGCGACGTCCTCGGCGCGGACGACCGCGAGCTCGAGCGCAGCGAGATCGCCGTGCTCCTGGGCCACGTGCGGCACGTGCTCGACGAGCGCGAGCTGTACGTCCTGCACCTCCGCTTCGAGCGCGACATGACGCAGAGCGCGATCGCCGAACGCGTCGGCGTGTCGCAGATGCAGGTGAGCCGGATCCTGCGCGCGACGCTCGTCAAGCTGCGCGCCGAGATCGAGCGGCAGCCCATGCGCGCCGCCGCTTGAAGCGACGAACCGTAAGATCGAGCGCTTCGGTGGGGGCTTTCGCGGGAAGGCTGCCCGCCGGGGCTTTACGCAACAGGAGGAGATGCCACCCGTTATGGCCGACCCAGGCGCACGTGAGCTGAAGCTCACCCAGTACCTCAACGAGGCTTACGGCAAGGAGAAGCAACTCGAGACGGTCCTACAGGCGCAGATCGGCCTTGCCAAGGCCGCTGCGCGCAAGCCGCTCCAGAAGCGGCTCCAGGACCATCTCAAGGAGACGAAGGCGCAGGCCCGTGGCCTCGAGCGGCGCATCAAGGCGCTCGGCGGCAAGGCCGAGGCGGTGAACCTGCCCGGGCCTGACGTGGTCTCCGACGCCGCCAGCGGCGCCGCGAGCCTTGCGAACAAGGCGCTGGCCGCGGCGAAGGGCCCGGTCCAGGCGCTGCGCGGGACGAGCCCGGCGGACAACCTGCTGCGCAACGTCCGCGACGCGGTGTGGAACGAGGCCGAGGAGATCGCGCACTACGACGCGATCGAGGCGCTCGCCGAGACGCTGAACGACTCGGAGACCGCGAAGATGGCGCGCGAGTTCCGCCGCCAGGAGGAGCGGATGCAGAAGTTCCTCCGCGGTCAGATCGCCGCGCTCGTCAAGCAGGTCGTCCGCGAGGAGGTGCCCGCCTCCGAGCGTCGCGCCAACGGTGGCGGCCGCTCGCGGTCGGCGTCGTCCTCGCGCTCGTCGTCGTCGCGGTCGTCGTCGTCGCGCTCGTCGTCGTCGCGGGCCTCGGGCTCGTCGTCGTCGCGCTCGTCGGGCAGCGGCTCGACGTCCGCGAAGCGCAAGGCGGCCGGCGCGAAGGGCGGGCGCGCCACGGCGCGCAAGTCGTCGTCCGGCTCGTCGTCGTCCTCGTCGTCGCGCTCGCGCGCGTCGTCGTCCGGCTCGTCGTCGTCGCGCTCCTCGGGCGCCTCGACCTCGGCCAAGCGCAAGGCCGCCGGCGCCAAGGGCGGGCGCGCCACCGCGCGCAAGTCGTCCGGCTCGTCGTCGCGGCGCTCCAGCGGCTCGTCGTCGTCGCGCCGGTCGTCCGGCGGCTCGTCGTCGGGCGGCTCCTCGAGCAGCTAGTCGAGCTTCGTGTCGTCTGCCGGGCTCGCTTCCGAGCCCGGCAGCGGCGCGGCTCTCAGCGTCGCTTCGCGCGACCCCGCTTCGAGCGACCCCGCTTCGGCTCCTCGAAGGCGGCGGTCTCCGCGCCCTCGATCGTCGCCGCGTCCACGGCGAACGGCGCGGTTTCGACGTAGTCCTCCAGGCGCGGCGCGGGATCGCCGGGCAGCGCGTGCCCGTCGCCGCGGCCGGCCGTGAACGGCAGCGCGATCGTGCCGCCGCGAACCGCGACGTCGGTCTGCGTCGGGACGTGCACCCACGCCTCGGCGTTGGCGCCGGAGACGAGCACGCCGACGCGGTGGCCGCGCGCGAACCGCCAGTCGGTCGGGTACAGCTCGAGCGCCGCCGGGCCGGCCGCGCCGACGAGGCGCGCGCCGCGGCTGATCATCGTCGCCTGCCCGTCGGGCGCGACGTCGTAGACGT
>DASVRH010000147.1:0-4503 GCA_036388715.1 Solirubrobacteraceae bacterium
TGAGCTGCGCCGTCGACCAGCCGAGGTCGTCCTCCATCGGCACGAGGAAGGCGGCGAACGCGTAGTAGAGGACCCCGTAGCCGACGGTCGTCGTCACCGACAGCGCGCCCGTGATGGCCCAGGCCCGGCTCACCCCCTAACCACAGCAGGCCGAGGACGCGGAGGGCGCCGTCGCCACGCCGCAGACGCCCGTCTCCGGCAGCACCAGCTCGACGCGCCGGGCCGCGTCCCAGTCGCCGGCCAGCGCGGCGACGACCGAGCGGACCTGCTCGTAGCCGGTGCGCAGCAGGAACGTCGGCGCCCGGCCGTAGCTCTTCATGCCGACCAGATAGACGTCCGCGTCGGGGTGACGGAGCTCCTCGGCCCCGTGCGGCGGGACCGACCCGCACGAGTGGAGGTTCGGGTCGATGAGCGGAGCGAGCTCGCGGGCGGCCTCGACGCGGTCGTCGAGGGCGAGGCGCAGCTCGCCGAGCAGGTCGAGGTCGGGCCGGAAGCCGGTCGCCGCGATGACCTCGTCGGCTGCGAGGCGCCGATCGCCGTCGGCCAGCACGACGCGGTCCCCGTCGCGCTCGACGGCGCGCGTCTGGAAGCCGCTCACGAGCTCGACCGAGCCTTCCTCGACGAGGCGGCGAACCGTCTCGCCCAGCGCGCCGCGCGCCGGCAGCTGGTCCGCGCCCCCGCCGCCGTACCTGCGGCCCGGCGCCTCGCCGCGGATGGCCCACAGGACCTCCGTGGCAGGCTCGGAGTCGCGCAGGGCCACGAGGTCGAGGATGGCGTTGAACGCCGAGTGCCCGCTGCCGGCGACGGCGACCCGCCGCTTCGCGTAGCGCAGGCGGTCGGCGCCGAGGACGTCGGGGATCCCGTACGCGATGCGGCCCTGGAGCGAGCGCTCGCCCGCCGCGGGCAGCCCGCCGGCGCCGAGGGGGTTGGGGCGCGTCCAGGTCCCGGAGGCGTCGATGACGGCGGAGGCGAGGTAGCGGCGCTCGGCGCCGTCCTGGAGGACGACGAGCTCGAACGGCGCCTCGTCGCGCCCGGCGTCCTTCAGCTTGTCGATGCCGTGCTTGGTCACCGCGACGACTCGCGCGGCGAGGTGGAGCCGCGCGGCGATGGCGGGGACCGCGGCGAGCGGCTCGAGGTAGCGCTCGACGATCTCGTCCCCGGTGGGATAGGCGTCCGGCTCGGGCGCCTCCCACCCGTGCGCGGAGAGCAGGTCGGCGGCGACCGGGTCGACGTCGAACGCCCACGGCGAGAAGACGCGGACGTGGCCCCACTCGCGGATCGACGCCCCCACGCCCGAGCCGGCCTCGAAGACGAGGGGCTCCAGCCCCCGGTCGAGCAGGTGGGCGGCGGCGGCGAGGCCGACGGGCCCCGCCCCGATCACAGCGACGGGCAGCTCGGTCTTGTCAGGCATGGGGGTCGTCCTTCCGCATCGAAATCTCTCGATGCGGCACCGTAGCGGCCGGACACGGCCATATCAAGTTTCTTCGATATGATCCCTCGCGCATGGCAACCGCCCTTCCCCTCGTCCAGTGCTGCGCCCCGCTCGCCGAGCCGCGCCTCTCCGACGCCGAGGCGGCGGAGCTCGAGCGCGTCTTCAAGGCGCTGGCCGACCGCCACCGGGTCAAGATCCTCAACCGGCTGCTCAGCGCCGGCGGCGACGCGGTCTGCGTGTGCGACTTCGAGGAGCTGCTGGGGTTGAAGCAGTCGACCGTCAGCTATCACCTCAAGCAGCTGCTCGACGCCGGCATCGTCGAACGCGAGCGGCGCGGGTCCTACGCGTACTTCAGCCTGGCGCCCGGCGCGCTCGAGCGCGTGGGCGGCCTGCTCAGCGGATGAAGCCCTCGCGGCGCAGGTAGTCCCGAGCGACCGCCTCGGGCTCCTTGCCCTCGAGCGTGACCTCGGAGTTCAGCCCCTGCATGACCTCCTCGGTCAGCGGGCGCTGGATCGCCTCGATCGCGGCGCGGCCGCTCTCGCCGAGCCGGGCCGCGGCCTCGCGCCGGAGCATGAAGGTGACGTGGTAGGGCGGGAACAGGCCGCGGTCGTCCTGGTAGGTGACGTACTTGTCGAGAGCGAGCTCGCCATCGGTCCCGAAGCCGAAGGTGAAGTCGGCCTGGCCCTGGTCGAGGTCCTCGAACTTCCCCTCCGAGGCGACGAAGCGCGGGGTCCAGCCGTACACGGTCTTCAGGCCGAGCAGGCAGTCGGAGCGCTCGCGGCACTCGGGGAAGGCGGAGATCGAGCTCGACGACCCCGCGCTCTCGGCCAGCTCCGAGATCGTGCTCGGGCTGCCCAGGCGGCCCGCGGTCGCCTTCGTCGAGGTCACGACGAACGTGTTCTGGAACGGCGTCGGCGGCAGCGCGACGACGCCGTCGCCGCGCAGCTCGCGCGCCAGCCGGGTGAAGGCCTCGTCCTTGTCGCGCGGGACGTCCTGCGTGCGCAGGCCGTAGAAGGCGGTCAGCGCGGTGCCGGTGTACTCCGGGTAGGCGTCGATCCGCCCCCGCTTGAGCGCCCGGAACGCCACCTTCTCGGCCCCGAGGTCGAGCCGCTTGACGACGTCGAAGCCCGCGGCGCCCAGGGCCTGGGCGTAGATCTCGCCGAGGACGTACTGCTCGGCGAAGTTCTTCGTCCCGACGGAGATCCGCGTGCCGGCGTTGGCCGCGTCGCGCTTGATCTTCGGCTGCGCGGGGGGCGTCGTCTGGCCGCCGGAATCGCCCCCGTCGTCCCCGCACGCGGCCGCGCCGAGCACCGCCACGGCGGTGACCAGCGCCAGCACGGCTCGCGGCACGGACCTCATCGCGGCACCGTATAGGCTCGGGTGGGGATGCGGAACCGCGGGCTCGTCGTCGTCGTCGCGCTCGCTCTGTGTCTCGCCGGAACGGCCGGCTGCGGCGGCGCCGACGACGGCGAGGAGCCGCGGGGAGCCCCTCCCCCCGCCGGCGCCATCCGCGCGAACCCCGCCAACGCGCGGACCACGATCACCGTCGGCGCCAAGTACTTCACCGAGCAGCGGGTCCTCGGCGAGATCTTCGCCCAGGCGCTCGGCGCCGCCGGCTACCGGGTCGCCACGCGCCAGGACCTCGAGAACGAGCAGCAGGCCGTCGCACGGCTGCGCGACCGGACGATCGACGGCTATCCCGAGTACACGGGAACCGCGCTCGTCTCCTTCTGCGGCGCCGACGCCGCCGCGATCCCCTACGACCCCGCGCTCGCCTTCCGGTCCGCCCGCCGCTGCCTGCGGAGGATGGGCCTCATCGCGTTCCCACCCGCGCCGTTCACGACGTCGCTGGAGGTCGCCGTGCCGGCCGAGACCGCCAAGCGGCTCGGGCTCCGGACGATCAGCGACCTCGTCCCGCACGGCCAGGAGTTCGTGTTCTACGGGACGCCCGAGTGCCAGGCGCGCACGGACTGCCTCCAGGGCCTGCGCAACGTCTACGGCATCCACTTCCGCCGCTTCGCCGGGGTCGACCCGGTCGAGCGCCACGACGTCCTGCGCCGCCGCGACGATGCCGTCTCGATCGTCTACGCCACCGACCCGCAGAACGAGCGGGCGAACATCGAGCTGCTCGACGACGACCGCGGCATGTTCCCGCCCTACAACTCGACCTTCGTCGTCCGTGCCGACGTCGCGAAGGCGGCGGGGCCCGACCTCCCGCGCATCATCCGCGAGGTCCAGCCCGGCCTCACCGACGAGGTGATGGAGGAGCTCAACGCCCGCGTCGACATCGACGGCGAGAGCCCCCGCGAGACCGCCCGGTCGTACCTGCGCCAGAGCGGCCTCGTCCCCTAGCGGCACGCCCGCCCGCCGGATCGACGTCACACTCCGCATACCCCCGAGGGGTATACGTTTCGCGGCGTACTCGATATCCGCCGGTCTCTGGAGCACGCCATGCAATCCCTCATGATCAGGTTCGACCAGTTCGTCCGCCGTCATCGCCGAGCAGTGCTGGCGCTGTGGCTCGTCGCGCTCGTCGCCGCGATCCCGTTCGCGATGAGGCAGTCCGACAACCTCACCGGCGGCGGCAACGCCGTACCGGGCTCGGAGTCCGAAGCCGTCCGCGCCGAGGTCGAGCGCAACTTCGACCGCGACGCGCGGGCGACGCTGGCCGCCGTCGTCGTCGCCGAGCCAGGCACGTCCGCGGCGCAGGCCCGCGACGCAGTCGGAGCGGTGGAGCGGGCCGCGGCGGCCGAGCCGCTCGTGACCCTGCCCACCCGCGCCCGTGACCAGGCGCTCCGCCGCGCGGGCGAGGGCGGCACGATCGTCATCCCGCTCGCCGTCGACGTCGACGACCAGGAGGCGATCGACGTCGCCGCCGGCCTGCGCGAGCGGCTGCACCTGGGCGACGCGACCGCCGCCGCGGGCGCGGTGCGCACGCACCTCGTCGGCCAGGGTGCGCTGTGGGCGCGGATGCAGGAGATCGCGAAGCACGACGTCAAGAGCTCGGAGAAGACGGGCTTCCCGATCGTCGCGCTCATCCTGCTCGTCGTCTTCGGCTCGGCGGCCGCGGC